>JAUWTC010000325.1 GCA_030609785.1 Holophagae bacterium | reverse complement strand
CGACTCTATTCTCAGGCTAACCGGCGCTGCCTGATCCGTCAGATCATGTGCCGTGACGTTTAGAGAGCCTGCCAAGGATCTGGGACGAATCTCGAGTTCCAGCTGTTTCGGCCCGTCCGGATTGACAGAGGTGACGACGGTGCCACTTTTTCTGACAACCAGGCGGCGGTTGCGGGAGATGTTGGCTGGAGGCGCCGTCTGAACTTGACTGAGTTTGCTGAACATCCTGATCGTGCGGATCGAGGCAACAATCTCACCGAAGCTGCCTTCCATGATCGTGATATTCCGAAACCAGGCTGCCAGGGGCCGTGAATCACCGCTGCCTCGACGATCCGACGGTCTGACGGTGTAATCGAAATTGAAGACAAGCCGGTTGAACCCAACCGCCTGCGTTTCGACCGGTATCCGGAGTGTCGACAGCAGTTTGGAGTCTGAAATCTTGACTCGTCCCAATGGGTGTCCATTGAGCGTTACCGATGCGTGCTGGGGTCGTTCGAACAGGTCTCCTGTCTGATTGGTGTTGAGGACCAGGGTTCTGGCAGTGACCGTGTCAAGCCGAAAATCCAGGTCGGCCTGCAGGCCAACGGCCCAGGTTCCTCCTCGTTCCCGTATGGACCATCCGGCAGTCGTTGCGAAAAGTGGGAATCGCACATCAATTGGGAAGGCGTCAACCCTGTGAAGATCGAAAAACAGGCTCTTTTGGTCATCGGCCTGCGGCGAATCAAGCCACGCGACACTGGGGAGGGTAGAGGAGTCGCTTGGACGCGGTGTGAAAGCCAGCAGACGGCGGCCGTGGCGGATCCCGAGGCTGCCAGTTACCAGAATTGCGATCACCACCGCCGCCAGGAGTGACAGCGATATTTTCTTCATGGAGTCGACTCAAACGGGTTGGTCATTGTGACCGGTCCCCCTTGAAGTCGCCGTTCTCAGATTTTTCAGTTGTTTGGTCGTTGTGATTTTTTCGACCAGGCGAATTCCCGACCTTCTTCTTGCCTTTGGGATCTGGGGGCTTGGCTGTCGCTGGGGGAGGAGACGCCATCTCGACCCGGCCCTGGAGTGAAGCGCCTTCCCGTATCAGGATTTTGGGAGCGAGAAGATCGCCGTTGACAACCGCAGTGGGTTCGAGCTCGATCATCTGGTCGCCGAAAATGTTTCCGTCGACCCGTCCGGAGACCGTTACCTTGGCCGCCCGGATGCTGGCCCGGACCTGTCCGGACTCGGCGACGAAGACGATGCCTGAAATGGAGACTGAACCCTCGAACTCACCTTCGATCCGAAGGTCGCTCGATCCACCGATGTCCCCGGAGACTCTGGATCCCTCGGCGATTATGGTCAGCGCACCGGTGGGGGGGCCGGGGACGGTTTTTTTCTGCGATTGAGGTGGTCGGTGTGTTTTTGTCTGACTATCGCGTCCGAACAGGCCCATTGTGAGGACTCCCAGGCAGACTGGTTTCGCCATGCCCTACCAGTTGATTTGATGTGGAGCGGGCAACGGGACTCGAACCCGCGACATCCAGCTTGGGAAGCTGATACTCTACCAGCTGAGTTATGCCCGCTCAGACGCCTTGAGGCTAACACATGAGGCCAGATCGGTACAAGGTGCGGGGCAGGGGCCCGGCCGGAAAGCCCCGGCACCGTCCGTTGCGAGTGCCCCAGGGGTTTCCATCCTGGTCCCTTGGA
Organism: Holophagae bacterium; assembly: GCA_030609785.1. Classification (GTDB taxonomy): domain Bacteria; phylum Acidobacteriota; class Thermoanaerobaculia; order Thermoanaerobaculales; family Sulfomarinibacteraceae; genus DAOWGJ01. The sequence continues at coordinate 2,502 of JAUWTC010000325.1, read as the reverse complement.
ACGAATCTTGCAATTTCGATGAGCGGATATGGTAATGAGAAGACAGCGTTCGGCGGCAGGCTTCACCCTGATCGAACTCCTGATCGTGGTGGCGTGACGTATCGGGCGCCTCCCCCGTGTTACCATCGCCCCGCCCGTGGGAGACCGTGTAGAACCCCTGTTTTTGCGTGCCTTTAACGAGGCGTCGGGTCCCGAAGACCGGATACCTGACCCGGGCAGAGCCTGCCCGAATCCGGGGCTCGCCTGACGATGAGAGGGTCGTTGATCAGGGCGCAGTACGTTCTTTTCGCACTGGTTGTGGCGTTTGCTTTGGGTTCCGCCTCAGCGAAACAACCCCAAAGCCTCGAGTTGGATTTCCCTCCTCATGGCCTGATCCGCTGGGATAGGGGAGGCGTGCCATCACTGTTGGTAAAACCGAGAAGGGGTGATGGATGGATCGTCTTGGCGCGCAGGTACACCGGTGTCTCATCGACTGCCCAGGCGATCAATCAGGCCAATCCGAAAATTCGGCAGCCGATGACCGATCGGCGGGTCAGGATTCCCCTGGAGTTGCTGCGTGCAGATCTTCGGGAGCAAGTTGTTCGACGCCTGTTTCCTATCGACCGGCTGGTTGAAAACGGAGTGGAACACTGGATCCTCGACCCCTTCGGGGAGCACGCCGAGAGCTGGAAGTGGCTGGCTGCCGTTTTCGCAAAACCTGGAACGGATCCCGGGGATCTCAAGGCGGCCAATCCCCAGGTGGGGGGACCGGAACCCCGTAGAGCCTTATCGGTCCTTATCCCGAATCGTTACCTCCTCGCCGTGTTTCGATCGTGGCCCATGGCCGTGTCCACACCGACTCCGACGCCGACCCTGCCGCCTGTGCCCATCCCACAACCGCCGGTGGTCGGGTCGCAGCTGCTGTCGGAGCAGGATGCAAACGGCGCTCTAAGCTTCGGCGTGGATGCCCAGGGAGAGTTTGCACAGTACAAGCTCAGGCGGGGCGAGGCTCTTTACTCGGCGGTGGTCGTTCGGTTCACCGGCCAGCTCCATGCTGCCCAGGTAAATGCGACCGCGATCGAAATCGCCCACCGATCGGGCATCAAAGATGTCACCGACATTCCCGTCGGCTTTCGGGTCAAGATCCCGATTGATCTGGTGTTGCCGGAGTTTTTGCCACCGGAACATCCGCGCCGTTTGACCTGGGAGAAGGAGCAGAAGGAACTGGCCGGCTTTCTCGAGGTTGTCCGGGCGACCGATCTCAGTGGTGTCCACGTCATTCTTGATGCCGGCCATGGCGGCCGTGACACTGGTGCTGTGGTCGGGGGGATATGGGAATCGACCTATGCCTACGACATTTTGTGCCGAGTCAAGGAAAATCTGTCGCGCCACACCCGGGCAACGGTGTGGACGACCATCAAGGACCGCAGCCGTGAATACACCATTCCCGATCGGGACCTGCTGAGGCAGGACCGGGATCAATTTCTTTTGACCCACCCGGAGCATACTCTTCAGGAGAGTGTTCCAGGGGTGCACCTGCGTTGGTATCTGGTCAACGACATCATCCTGGACCGGATTCCAAAGAACGTCCCGCGGTCAAAAGTCGTATTCGTGTCCATCCATGCCGATTCACTTCACGCATCCGTGCGTGGTTCTATGGTTTACGTACCCTCGAGATACCTCCGCAGAAAGACCTACCAAGCCAATAGCCGAGGTATGATCCGGCACCAGGAATATCGCGAACATCCGAAGGTCCAGTTCTCGTCGACGTTCAGCGCCAAAGCCGAGGCATCGTCCCGTCATCTGGCCGGTGCGATCATTGAGAGCCTGAAGAGGAACGACATTCCAGTCCACCCCAACAAACCGATTCGTGACCGGGTCCGACGAGGACGGGACACCTTCGTTCCTGCCGTGCTTCGCTATTCCCTGGCCCAGAACGCCGTATTGGTCGAATGCTCGAATATGGCCAATGCCGAAGACCGGGCGAACCTGACCGACCAGGAATGGCGGGAGGCGTTTTCCCTGGCTCTGGTCGAAGGCATCGCTTCCGCTTTCAATGGGAGATAGCCAGCTGCAAAAAGCTACAAGAAGAGCAGCCACAAAAAGGCACGAAAAAGCACAAAAAGAAGAACACTAACCCCTTTATTTACAGTTTTACAGGAGTCTTTCGTTGCCCTTATTGTGATTCTCTTCGTGCCTAATTTCCTCTTTGCGGTCTTGGCGTCTTTGCGGTTCAATTGTCTTATGGTTCCGGTTCCCGCAGGTTACGCTATCCTGACCATAGCGAAATGGAGGTTCGAATGAACAAGAGAATTAATGGCTCCGAAAAAATCCGTTCAAGCAGCGCTTGGGCGATTGTTTTGATGCTCGCGGTAGCGGCCGTCGGGTGTGCGAGTGTGAAGGAGATCAACGTAGACTGGGACAGAGAGGCCGATTTTTCCGGTTTCAAATCATTCGCCTTCTCCGATGAAGGCATGCCCTTTATCAATGAGAAGGCCGGCGTCGCCGTTCGGGAGATGGTGG
>JAUWTC010000151.1 GCA_030609785.1 Holophagae bacterium | reverse complement strand
CTCGTCATCACGCCTCCTCGAGGCACTGGCGTGTGTTCTGGCCCGAGTTGCCGGAGCTGACCACGAGATCTGTGATTGTGAAACCATCGAGATGGAAGGGACGCTGATGCGTTTGGCTGATCTTCCGCCGGCTCAGGCGGTATTGGCGGTTGAGATCGCCAAACAGAGGACCTGTCTCGGTGGGGCTGGATATACCGCGGCGATCAGCCGGGATCTTCGATGCCGGACCAATCCACGGTACCGGCTCCAGTTGCTTCACAGCCTGGTCGATGTTGCCTGTGCCGATGGAGATCTGTGTGACCAGGAAAAGGCGGCCATCCTGAGGATCGCGGCGGAATTGGGCTTTTCCAGACACCTGGCTGAGGAGTTGGTCGAGGAAAGTCAGAGGAGCATACGCGCTTAGCTTGAAGCCTTCGTTACGGCGTTGTGGGTGATCCAGTCCGAGGTTTCCTCGATGGACCGATCCGTGACGTCAACGGTGAACAGGCCGGGGATGCTTCGGTAGACGGTTTCGCAGTAATCCAGCTCCTCCTGAATGCTCGTGCGGTCGGAATAGCGAGGAATTCCATGACCCCGGACCCGCTCTGTGCGTCGTGCACGCAGCTGTGACAAACGCTCGATGCCCAATCGAAATCCTACTTTGGGGGCACGCGAGTGCAGGACCTCGGGGGGCAGCGGGACACCTGAAACGATGGGGACATTGGCAACCCGGAGTTTGCGGCACGAGAGGTAAATGGACGTCGGCGTCTTTCCTGTGCGGGAAACCCCGAGGATGATCAGGTCTGCCTGGTCAATGGTCTCCAAACCCAGCCCGTCATCGTGTCTCAAGGTGTAGTGGATCGCTTCGGTGACTTTGAAGGCGTCTTCGCTCTGGTGTCTGAAGACGCCGGGCGTCAGGCTGGGACTGGAACGCAGCGCGGTGCCGAGAAATCCCATCAGAGGCTGGAGTACATCGATGACCACAAGACCCTGGGCGCGGCCGAGGCGTACCATCGCCTCTGACAACCCAGGAGAGACAAAGGTAAAGACGATGATGCCGCGATCTCTTGGTGTGGCCCTGACGATCGCCTCGACCTCTTCGACGGTGCGGGTGAAGGGGAAGCGCTGGAGGTCGACGGCCGCCGAGCCGAACTGGACGAGGACCGACGTCAGAACCGCCTCGGCGGTTGCACCGGTTGCATCGGAGACGACGGAAACGGACAGCAGATCGTTCATTCGACCTCCCTCGACGAGCCCGAACGGCGGTCAGTATCGGTGAAGGCCGATCGGTCACTGGGTTGAGTGAACCCCCTTCACTATAGCGACAATGGCCTGGATTCGGGGTAACCTCGTGCGCGGTGAATGATATTGACGCACTGCTTTCACGCGTGATCCAGGATTCGACGGCCGACTTGCGGTCGGTCCATGGCCCGAGACACTGGGCTCGAGTCGAGCGAAACGGACTCTTCCTGGCACCGTCTGTCGGGGCCAACCAACGGGTTGTTTCCCTCTTTGCCTATCTGCACGACTGCCGAAGACTCAACGACGGATTCGATCCTGGGCATGGCCCCCGGGCGGCCCGGTATGCCGACTCGATCAGGGAGGATTTGTCCGATCTTACCGATGCCGAGTTTGAAACCCTGATCGAGGCGTGTGAAGGGCACACACGTCATACTCGAACCGAAGACCCGACCATCGCGGTCTGTTGGGATGCAGACCGGCTGGATCTGGCACGGGTTGGAATCCGGCCTCGACCTCGTTTCTTCAACACGGCGATGGCCGTCTCAATGGTCACCGAGCGGGATCTGTCGCCGTTGGACAGTGTCGAGCCGCGCCCGATGGCGTACTGATACGAGAGTTGATGGCGTCGTCTCAGGGGGCCTCGGGTACCGCCGGGATCAGGATTGGGTCCTGGGTCCGGTTGTCAATCACAGACGCATAGGCAACCACTGGAGCACCGCTGAGGTGCTTGAGGATCACCGTTCCCTGGAGGTCAAGTCCACCCAGACCCAATCGAGTCGCCAGGTTGAATTGGCGCAGCTCGCCGGCGGGCAACCAGAGGGTGGTCACAGGGGCAGCAACGTTGCCCTGATCGTCCAACAGGGTCAGGGCGATCTCGGCCCACTCGTCGGAGTCAACGTTGAGCAAGCCAATATTGGTTCTGAAACCATCTTCGGCGGTCGACGACAGAGCCACTCCGGGAATGAACGTTCGGCCGCCCTGGGTGAGCCAATCGGCGCCGTCGAAAACAGAGAGGTTCTGCCCGAACGTCCCTCCGGTGGGATCGAGGTTGTAGGTTCTGGCCACAACCTCCAGCGGCGGCTCATGGCCCGTTCCGGAGATGATGAGATACCCCTTTGAAACTTCGTCCGGGGCGAGGAACTCGCTGGCCAGAACGTCAAGGAAGAAGAGAGCCTTCGGCGGCTGGAGGGTCGTGATCTCGAGGGGCGGAGGAATCTCGGATCCTTCAGAAGGAATGTAGGTCACCGTAGAGTCCAGGGGGAAGAGGGCAGGATTGAAAACCGTGATGTCCGAACGCCACTGGCTGTTATTGGCGCCGCCAAGGTGGGCCACTCCGGGCACCCACAGGGTCCTGGATGCGGCGTTGGCGCTGAGGGCATTGAACAGCACCGGATCGCCGGTCTGGTTGTTGATGACTGACGCCCAGGCCAGAACGGTCTCGACGTAGGTGTTTACCCTGACCGAAAAGATGTCGAGGTCGGTTCCTGCCCAGGCGACTTCCGCGATGCCGTTGACTTGGATCGTGCTCAGGGCCGGTATGGTCCTTAAGACCGGTTGGCCCAGGGCGTGACCGTCTGCCGACAGAACGTTAAGTTTCACATCGACGGCATCGGTTCCCAGGTTGGCCAGTCGAATGTTGGTTCTCGAGGCGCTGGTGTGACTGAGCCCGGTCAAGAAAAGACGGTCGGGCGCGTTGGGTGGAACCGGTACTGCCGGGACGAATTGGCCGAAGGTCCCGTCGGGTGTTTGGTTGAAGGTGCGGGAGGTGATCACAGGTGCGGGCTGCTGGTCGTCTTCCGGGCGGTTGATCAGGACTGAACCTATGACCGCCTGGTCATCCACCACCAGATCGGGGATCAGCAGGAGCACGTCCTCGAGAACGGCTGTGCCTTCCGGTGGAATGCTCAGTTCCAGGGTCGGGTGGTCGGTCAGCCAGTTGTCGTTGTTTTCCAACAGAAACTCGAGTTCGAGCTCGAGTGTCGTTTCGCCCGGGTTGAAGACCCAAAGATCGGTCCGCCACCGGGTCCGGTTGAGACCTGGAGCGTGTACGGCTGACGGTACGACCCAACCCTCGGCGGAAGCCGGCGGCTCTTCGATTACCAGCACGGCCCTTTCAACATCACTGCCCCTGCAGTTGGAGACCTTCAATCGAACGGAATAGAGGCCAGGCGTGTCGAACACGTGGGTGAAAGAAGGCTGATCGGAGGTGATGAAATGCTGATTGTCGGAGGTGATGGTCCAGGCCCAACTGGTCGGTGCGGTGTCACCGGGGTCGCCTTCGTCATAAGCATCCTGGGTGATCGTGTGGATCCGGCCTTCGACCGAGATCCTTCCGGATCGGATGCTGCCGGCGTTGGGCTCGACCGCATAGGTGACGTAGCCGTTTCCCATGCCGCTTTCGCCGGCGATGACCTCGATCCAGCCGACGGATGGTGTTGCGGCCCACTGACACGATGGCCCCGAGCTCACCGAAATGCTGTCGGTTCCGCCGATGTGGCCGAAGGTTCGGGTGATGGGATCGAGGTGGAAGATACAGCCACCGTCGTCATCGCAGTGGCCCTCGTTTCGGATGGTGACGATGTGGGTTGTTTCGTGCAGCCCCCCGTTAATTGTCATGCGGACGGTTTTATCGCCCGATCCCGCGTAGATGTGGGACGAGGTCAAGCAATCGGTGAACAGCGGCAGGCAGACATATTCAGGGCTCAGGTCGCCGCAGCCCTCGCCGCCAAAGTCCCATTCGGCACTGTCGACGCCGTCGACGCCGGTGATGGTGAAGATCACCAGTTCTCCGATCTCTGGGCTCTGAGGTACGAATTCGAAATCAACTTCCGTATCATCGGGTATTTGGTCCCGAGATGATTTTGCCGAGAGATCGGTGAAGACCACCGTCTGGCCGGTGTAGGTCGGGTTTGGGGACATGCTGAATCCTGCAGACGGCGGCCCGTCCTTCATACAGCACGAGCCGGAATTCTGTACCTCGACCGTGTGTGTGACCTCACCCTGCTCGGTCACGAGGTGAACCGTCTTAGTACCGGCTTGTGAATAACTCCACGTAATGTTCCTGCAGTAGTCCGTGATCCAACGGCAGTCCAACACACCGATATTGCCTTCACAGTCGGGACCGCCGAAATCCCAGCTTACCGGGATGACACTGGGGTCGCCGATGGTAAATGTCACGGTTTCCGCGATTGCGGGCGTTTCAGGATCCCAGGAGAAATCGACCTGCGCCGAAGCCGGCGAACTCCATCCGAGGATGAGCAGCGCAAGAACACACACGAGAGATGTGACCGTTGTCACCCCCGGCATTCTCTGGTTTCGTGGTCTTGGTGAATCTTTTCGAGTGAGGGTTAACATGATTTCCTCCAAAACAGAGTATGTTTTTCGGAAAACTACAAGAATAACTAAGATTTTCTTGAGAAATGCATTTGTAGTCTTCCGGGCCCTTTCTCCATTCCAGGCTACACCCATGCCTTATCAGTCGTCAAATCATCTTGGGGGCCTATATTGGATATAGGAGGATGCCATGTTGAATGCTCCAGCCTCGATTCTCGTCGCCACGGATTTTTCGGCCACTGCCGATCACGCCCTGGACTTCGCTCGTCGGTTGGCGGGTGTCTTCGGAGCGGAGATCCATCTTGTTCATGTGAGGATCCTGCTGGAGGGCCGGCAACAAAGTCAGGAGCTGCAGCGGGAGCTGGAACGCCTCGACGAGCAGCATGACCGGCAAACCGAGGAGGTACTCGCCAGACACGCCGATCGGACGGGTGTGGGGGTTCACACCCATTTGGTCCGGGGCCTTTCAGTGTCGGAGAGCCTGATGGAGGCCGTCCTGGACCTCGAGTGCGATCTGGTGGTGATGGGGACCCACGGTCGTCGGGGCCTGCGGCACCTCCTTTTGGGCTCTGTTGCCGAAGAGATTGTGCGATCTTCCGTTGTCCCGGTCGTCACCGTCAGGGAGAGTGCCGACACCGAGGCGCGTTCAGCCGGGAGCATTCTGGTGTCCCACGACTTCTCTCAGAGGTCCGAGGCTGCGGTCGCCGTGGCGCGGGAGTGGGCGTTGGCGCTGGGCGCAGAGGTGCATCTGTTGCACGTCGTCGAGCCGGTGGTCTACCCCGAGTTCTACGCCGTCGACGTGATGCCGGATGAGGTGTTGCACAGGATCGAGGAACGCTCGGTCGAGGCAATGAAGGCCGCCGCCGCGGTGCAGTTGAAGGGCGTGGCCCACACCCTCGAAGTCGTCACGGGGCGGGCTGTTGATGCCATTCTCGATGCTGCTGATCCGGCACGATTCGATCTGGTGATCATGGGTACTCGGGGGCTCTCAGGCCTGCAGCACCTCCTGCTGGGCTCGGTCGCCGAAGGGGTCGTTCGGAGGTCGAGGATCCCGGTACTGACCGTGCGTGCGACGGACGATTGAAGGGCAGCCACAACAACACAAAGGCAATTGAACCGCCAAGACGCCAAGGACGCAAAGAGAACGCAAAGAGAGCAAGAAAATTAGCCACGAAAAGGGAGGCCACCGAAACGAAGAGAGTTGAACCACGAAGACACGAAGAACACGAAGGGGTTTTATTTACAGTACTTTCTTTGTGATCTTCGTGTCTTCGTGGTTCATTTGTGTTCTGGTGCAGTCGGGTTGGCGTTTCAGACCTCACGATTCAGGTCCCAGGGTTCAAGGATCTGGTCAGGGTTCAGTTGGAATCGGGAGGCCGTGCTGGCGGAGGAAGGTCAGTTTGTCCCAATACCCCCTTTGAAAATTGATCTTGCCGTCTTGAACCCGAAAAAAGCCGCATCCCCGAAGTCCGAGGGGGTCGCGCCACTCCAGGATTGCCCATTCGCCGTCCTGAAATATGTTTTCCACGATGCATACCATCGCGGCACGAGAGAATTCTGCAGCAAACCGGCTCCGGATTGCGGGGAGACCCCGGACAGGGCTTTCTGGGACCTGGTGGTTGACCGCATCGTCTGTGTAGCAGTCGCAAAGAGCGTCGATATCACTTCTGTTGAAGGCTTCGACCCAGTTTTCGACGACCTCTCGTGGGTTCATTTCATGTCTCCTGGTTGTCCGCTCGTCTCCCGGTCAGCGTGTGCTCCGAACCCTCTTCGTCGAGGTAGTAGGGCACAGCTGGATCGAACGGTGATTCCTCTATTCGACCGTCGAGAACGCGGTACTTCGCTGCCAGTTCGTTGTCGACAGCAACTGCTCGAGCAAAGCCGGCTCCGGGCAGTGCCTTCGTGCTCTCGACACTGAATTGGGCCTCTTCGAGGGCGACTTTGAGCGCACACATGTTGGGTGCAAAGCAGTTTGTGAAGTCGCCGTTGAGGGTGTCGCCGGGGTAGGCCTGCCACAGCGGGATGTCCTTCAGGATTGGGTTGAGTTCCTGAAGGGTAGTTACCGATCCATCCGGGAGTACGATGT
>JAUWTC010000333.1 GCA_030609785.1 Holophagae bacterium | reverse complement strand
TAAGAGATCAGCAGCTGAAAGAAGATAATGCCCGCGGCGTTGAGGTTGATGAGGTGCTCGGGTTTGACCTGACCGTGCTCGAGCACGGCGCGGCTCCAGCCGGTGGTGTCGAACCCGAGGAACTGGGCAAAACCGGTGAACCAGCCTGCGACAGGGGTCAGCGTCGTGATGAGGTCCGACGTATCGACGTAGTCGCGGATGTACTCCGGCAGGGTCATGAAGATCTGGTTGAAGGAGACCCAGAAGCCGGCCATCAGCAGCAGAAACAGCAGATAGCGCCCCTCACCGATCGCCATCGGTTGGAGAAACCAGGAACGGTCCCCATGTGTTTTCTGCCCCGGTCGCAGCAGTACATCCAGAATCAGGTTTCCGGCGAGCCACCCGGCCGCAACCATCCCTACTAATGAGAAGCTCCACCACTTGGACCCCATGACCATCACGACCAGTAGACCGGTAACTAGAATGAAGAACCGCAGGTTGCCGACGACCCCGACCATGCCCCTGAAAACCTCGCCCAGGGAACGTTGGCTTTCGGCCTCGGCATCCCGGGGCGGCTCCCGATAGAGCAGCATGCAGACGATCGACATGACGACGATCCATCCAGCAGAGGCGTAAAAGACCAGATTCCAGTTCCAGCCGCGCACAATACCGGCCACGATCGGTCCGATGAACCCACCGATATTGACCATCATGTAGAAGATGCCGAAACCTATGGAGCCGTTCTCCTCGTTGGTCGACTTGGCCACCGTGGAGATCACCACCGGTTTAAACATCCCATGGCCTACGGCCACAAGGAAATAGGCGCCGAGGAAGGGCCAGAAACCTCTTGGCAACGACAGCAATAAATAGGATGGCGCCATGACCACGGCCGATGCCAGGAACATCAGCTTGTAGCCATACCGATCGGCCAACGCCCCGAACACCGCCGGAAAAAGGTAGAGGAAGAAGGTGGCCAGACCCTGGATCACGCCACGATCGGCCGAGGAAAACCCTAGCCCGCCGTCAGCCACCGATCCTGTCAGGTAGAGGGTAGAGACGGCGTAGAAACCGTACCAGCCCATCCGCTCGAAGATTTCCATTGCGTTGGCGGACCAGAAGGCGCGCGGGAATTGACGAAGGATACCGGTCTTTGCAGTCATGCTGGCTATCCTCCGGGAACAGAGACTTTGTGTCAATGCAATTCCTGGGCGCCCCTCGGAGGGGTGCCCAGGAATTGCTAGAACTCCGTCGAGACGATCGACGTCTTGCCGCTGATCTGGTCCTTGACCCCGACGAATACGGTCTGCTGGCCGCCCTCGATCTCGACCGTCACCTTGTAACTGAAGAATCCGCTGGTCGCCGCCTTGTGAAACTGATCAGTCGGCACGGTAATCGGCTGAACGTGGCTGGAAATCGGGCTCTGGTTGCCCGTCTGGTCTGTGCCGAACAGCGTGATCAGCACCTTGCCCCAGAAGACATCCCCTCGGGGCACCATGTCCAGGCGCCCTATCGGGATCTTGACGACAAAGGGGATTTGCACCCTCTTCGACCCTGCTGCCCCCAACCGAAAACGCGAATCCGCATCACCAATTTCGACCAGGATACCGAGAGGGTTGGCATCGCCTCCGAACAGCATCGCCGAACGCATGCCTTCGGCCTCACGTGCCGAGGCCGTCCGATCAACGTACCGCTTGCGGTAGACCAATGTGTAGTCAGGATGGCCGGGAAGGTCAACCTCGATATCGTAGGTCCCGCCGTCACCACCGTGTGGGGCAGCATAAGCAAGGGAATACCAATGCCCCAGTTGGTCCGCAACACCACTCAAAGTCTCCTGGACGTCACCGAGGAAGAAGGCCTTCCCTCCGGTCAGATCGGCCGCTGAGATCAACATGTTTTTCCGGGTTCTGGCAAGCCAGTTTCCCAGGTTCTCAGTCTCTGCCTTGGCACCACCGCCGCCACCGGGGTCGCCCGCACCACCCTCGGGCCCCTCACCACCCGGTGCGTTGACACCACCGGGGATCCCCTGTTCGCCAAACCGCTGCACTACGTCCGCTGCAAACCCCTGTGAAGCATCTCCCGACCCACCAAAGTCGATGCCCGAGGAGTCTGCGATAAACAGCGTGAAACCCAGGTCGGCCGCCTCGAGAGCCACCGTGTTCCAGAGATCCTGGGCTGGGTACACGACATCGCCGTAGAATAAGTCCACACCAGCGACCGACGGAGACCAGCTGGTCGCAGGCTGACCCGGCGTAAAGGCGATCACGGCCCTGCGGCCTTCGGCCCGGGCGAAACGGGCCATCGTCGCGGACAACGCATCCCCGACACGGACGACCCTCCGCTCCAGTTCGAACATAAACTCGCGGTTGCGGTGCCGCCTCTCGTAGAAGTTGCTGTCCCGTTCGCCCGAAGGCGCCTGGGGGGACAGCGCTTCTGTGAAAGCGACCGTCTGGTCAACACCCCGAGTCCGGATGCCCGCGACCTCTCCAAGCGCCCGCGCGATCCGACGCCGATCCCGACTCCGGTCGAGATGCGTCCTCAAGGTGCCGTCGAAGGAGACGATCGAGACTTCCTCGTCGGGGCCGACGCCCTGCTGATAGGCTTGTCGCACCGCTTTGACGGCACGGTCACGATCGCGTTTCATCATCAAATAAAGGTCGAAGAAATAGACCAACTGGCGGGTGTGGGTCACCCTATCCGCAGCGGGCGCCTTCGAGTGGCCTCTTGGTGTGGAACCCGGCTCCCCGACTTCGTAGAAATTGGTGATGTCCAAGGCCTCACCGCCTTCATAGACCCTGAAGTCCGAGACCGTCAGCCCGGCTACCGCATGACCGGTTTCCTTATCGATCACACTCACCGGTATCTCGATCACGTTGACGGCGGCCTCGCCGCGGAACTTCTTCGTGTCATCGGCCAACGCCGGCGCGACCGAAACAACGGCCAGCAGCCCCACCACCCACCTTATCCAAACCGGTCTCATCATCGTCGACTCCTCGCCTGTTTTACGTACCGAGCACCGGATCGTTGCAGAAGGGAATCCGGGGAACGAGCTGCGGGGTGCGGCTCAGCCGCGGTCACTGAACCATGGATTCCGGGAGCGCTCTAAAACACCTTCACGGGCGGACACGGGGGTCCGCCCCTACGATTGCACTCCCCCGAACCCCAACCTATTCGGAACCCTTCAACACCCGCTCTCGGATGGAGCGGAGGAATTCAGCCTCGTCCTCGGTGAGGCCCTCCGGCCCCTCGATGCTCAGCTTGTGGCGCACTCGGTCGAACTGTTGGGCCTCTTCCGGACTCAGTTGCAGTCCTCCATCGCCACCGCTATCCCCCTGAGCCGATGGGCCGAATCTCCCCCGCAGAGCAACCCACCAGAACAGAAAACCGCACAGAGCGCCTCCGAGGTGGGCGCCGTGCCCGATCGGCAATCCGCCTCCCTGGCCCTGAGCCACGAGTCCCCACACATCCAGCCCGACGAAAAACAGGGCGCCGGCCAGAGCCGGCACCGGGACAATGCCGAAGACCAGCAGACGAGCGTGGGGAAAGAGCAGTGCATAAACCAGCAACAAGGCCGACACCGCTCCTGAGGCCCCGAGAGCGGACACCGAGGGCCTGCCCATGCCCCACGACACCACGCAGTGGGCGACCGATGCCACCAGGGCCGAACTCAGGTAGAAGGCGGTGAAGACCCGCCATCCCAACAGTCGTTCCAAAACAGAACCGAAACTCCAGAGGACCACCATGTTGATGGCGATGTGCCACAGTTCCGAGTGGGAGAAGGCCGCCGTCAGCAGTGTCCAGACGTACCCGTGCTCCAGATGGACCCAGCTGACCAGGAAGTTGGTGACCATGAAGCCTTCTAAGGCCTGCGACCATCGAGCCGCCTGCCAGGCAAGAAAGACCAGAACATTGATCACAACCACTGCGGGTACCACCCGCAACGGTCGGTGCATCCAGTCAGGCATGGGCGCCGGGAGGCGGGAACGAAGCCGGTTCATGCGAACGGGCCGGCCGGTGGTGGTCGTCGTGTACTGGTCCATGGTTTGGGACAGTACTGGGGTTTGAGCGTCCCTGCAAGATCTGAGTTCGCTGAAGGAGGGATTAGGGGTTAGG
>JAUWTC010000332.1 GCA_030609785.1 Holophagae bacterium | reverse complement strand
GGTGCTCCAGATATTGTACGACGGCGTTGGCTTCCCGGTCGCTGCCGGCTGCCCCCGTCGCTGTCGCGGTCCCTGACACGGCCCCTGTGACCGCCCTCACCTCAGCCGACGACTGACTGAATCAGTTCCCTCCACTGATCGATGATCGGTTGCCATGACAGGGATGAGTGTCGGGCGGCCGAGGCGCGGCGCATTGTGCGGGCGGTTTCGGGCTCGAGGGCGTGAGCGATAGCTTGGGCCAGTTGTTCGCTGTCACCGACAGGGGTGAAGAGGGTTGCGCCGGCGCCGCTTTCGTGAAGAGAGGGGATGTCCGAGGCGATGCAGGGAGCCCCGCAGGCGATTGCTTCGGCCAACGGCAAACCGAAGCCCTCGGCCTCGGAGGCCAGGACGAAGGCCCCAGTGTGACGCATCAGGGCACGGGCCTGGTCCCGAGTGACGTAACCGGGTCTGTGGATGCGAGCGACATTTGGGCTGCGGTCGATCCGCTCGACGAGAGGCCCGATGTCCCAGCCCTCACCACCGGCCAGCACCAGGCTGGGGGCGTCAGGCATGATCTCGTGGAGACGGTCCCAGGACTCGACCAGGGTTTGCAGGCCCTTGCGCGGCTCCAGGGTGCCCAGGTGGAGGATGTAGGGACGACCGTCGGCGAAGAGGCGCCGGGTTTCGTCGCCTTCGTCGGGATCGTCTGAGGGAGAGAAGAACTGATCGACGCCGTAGCCGATCAGGTGGAGCCGGTCTTGGGCCCAGGGGAAATGCTCGAGGACCTCGGAACGTGTTGCCTCGGATCCGACGACGACGGCCTGAGCCTTCTCGAGACTGGCCTTGATGAACGGGCTGAAGGTCATTCGGGTGATCAGGGTGTGGTGCTCGGGATGCGTCCGGGGCGTCAAATCGTGCACCATGGCAATGCCGGGAACGGCCGAACGGCGGGGCAGAATGGCCAGAGAGCCGATGAAGACGTCGGCCTGGGCACGTTGCAAGGCTGCGGGGAGTGCCAGGTGGAGCCACAGGGACCCCGGCAGGGGCAAACGCTGCCGAGGGAGGACGCTGACATTGGGTAGATGCAGTGCCTCGGGCAGGTCGAGGGCCTTGGAGGCGCCCAGGAGGATCCGGGTCGAAGCATCGGCCGCTAGCCCTCCCATCACCTGGGTGGTCCATGTTCCGACGCCGGTATGGCGGCCGACCAGGGCGCGGGCGTCACACGCGATATTCATCGGGTGCCGTCTGTTCGAGGCCGGCTGCCTGGCGCAAGACCTGGGCAGTCGCGGTTGCGGCCTCATCCCAGGAGAACAGGGCCGCTCGCCGTCGTCCGGCCTCGCTGAGGGTCCGCCTGTGATCGGGGTTCTCGAGTACATCCATCAGGGCCGATGCGATTGCTGAAGGATCGGCAGGGTCGACGCACATCGCTGCGGGACCGGCTACCTCCGGCATCGCAGACCGGTTGGACGTGACGACCGGTGTCCCGCAGGCCATGGCCTCCAGCAAGGGCAGACCGAAGCCCTCGAGCCAGGAGGGGAAGAGGAAGGCGTCGGCTTGTGCGTAGAGGCCGGCCAGTTGGTGGCGTTCGACGTAGTCCAGGTGCATGATGCGGTCTTTGGCCGGTGAGGTCTCCAGGGCCTTCCGGATGCTCTGGGTCCGCCAACCCCAGCGGCCGACCAGCACCAGGTGGCCCGAATACCCCCGATCGACGGCGATGGCGAAGGCCTCGAGCACGCCGACGACGTTCTTTCGGGGTTCCAGGGTCGACACAAAGAGGACATAGGACGAGGGCAGTCCGGAGGGGGGGGCGGGATGATCCTCGCCGGGGAAGTCGGGATCGAGCCCCTCGTGGATGACGCGCACCTGCTCTCGGTCGATGTCCAGGTATTCGGTGATGTCTCCGGCCGTCGCCTCGGAGACCGCGATCAGCCGGGATGAGCGGGCAAGAGTCGCCGCCAGATTGCGTTCGAGTTCATCCAATGTCGCCTGGTTGACCGAATCCGGCAGTACCTTGAACGCCAGATCGTGCACGGTGGCGACTACCGTCGGTCCAAAGGGCAGCTGGGACCGTGGCATGAAGAAGTTGGGGGCGAAGAGCACATCGTTGCCGTCGAGAAACCGAAGCAAAGGCTCGACGACCCGGCGGAGAAACCAAAGCGTCGGTCTCATCGGAAGCAACAACCCGGCAGGGAGGTGATGAATCCGAAGATTCATGTGACGGAAACCCGGCATGGGCGGGGCGGCTGGATCACTCGGGGCCAGGAACGTATGGGCATAGAGGTTGTAGCGCAGGCCGTCGTCTCGCCGGTCCATCGCCGAGAGCAGATTCCACTCATACCAACCGACCCCGGTCATGCACTCGAAGAAGGGAAAAACATCGACGCCGACGACGCCGATTTTCTCGCGACGCACCAGACGCCGCCATGCACGGCCCAGGCGTCCACCAAGAGTACCCACCAGATCACGCAGAAGGTGAAGAAAGAAGATCGTCGTCAATCGAATCCGGCCCATGGCCGGTCATTGTAGCCCGGCAGGGCTGATTTCAGTTGACAGCTTTTAGCGTTCACGCCGAAACCTGAGAGCGCCTCCTCTCCAACGGGACGTGGCGGTGCGGCTTTCTTCATCGGGCAGAACTGCCGGTTGAGCCGCCGTGGCGAAGAAAGCCGATACCTGGCAATCCTCGGCCCTTCGTACCTCGAGGTACAAAGCCTCGGTGTCTTCGAAGCGGGTCGGGTCGGGCTAGCACCGTGGCATCATGGTGAGATGGGAAGACCCTCATACTCAGAATTGGCCTCGTGCGGCGAACTCCGGCGTCGAGCCGACGCACTCGACCGTTTGCTTTCCGAGTGCACTGTGTGCCCCCATCAGTGCCGGGTCGACCGTCATTCGGCCTTCGGAAAGTGCGTCACCGGAGTTGAGGCCGTGGTTGCGTCGTGGACGCCTCACTTTGGTGAGGAATCGGTGATTTCCGGTCACCGCGGTTCGGGAACGGTATTTCTCGCCAACTGCAACCTTCGTTGCGTTTTTTGCCAGAATCACCAGATCTCGCAGCGGCCCAAGGCTTTCCTCGACCAGGGGATCTCCGACGACGATCTGGCCGAGATGTTCCTCGATCTTCAGCGCCGCGATTGCCACAACCTCAACTGGGTCTCACCGTCTCACCAGGTGCCGCAGCTGGTCAGGGGGCTGGAACGCGCTGCCCGGCGGGGCCTCCGCCTTCCGGTGGTCTACAACTCGAACGGTTACGACTCGGTCGAGGTGCTGCGCCTGTTGGACGGAGTGGTCGACGTCTACATGCCGGATCTGAAGTACAGCGACACCGATGGGGCAGCTCGGTACTCCCGTGTCCCGGAATACCCGACGCGGGCTCGTGCGGCGATCGAGGAGATGTCCCGGCAGGTCGGCGCCGACTGGCATCTCGACGGGGACGGCACGGTGGACCGTGGCCTGTTAATACGAATACTGGTCCTGCCTCACGACCTGGCGAATGTCGCAGACTCGCTGCAGTGGATCGCCGACAACCTTTCGCCCGAAGTCCGGATCTCGTTGCTGGCGCAGTACCATCCGCAGCACCTCGCCGCCCGGACCGACCGCTATCCGCTGCTGTCCCGGCGTATTTCGGCCGGCGAGTGGACACAGGCGGTGGAGGCCCTCGAACGGACGATGAAGGGCGCTGAGCACTGCATCCAGGGCTCTGTCGCCGTATCGGAGAGCAATTTGCCCAACTGCAACGATCCTGAGGAAGCGTTTTCTTGAGGCGGTTTCATCAACCCGGCCAGGGGCGTGGAGTGGCATTGGGGATCGCCGCCTTCGGTCTATCGAAGCCGGGGTTCTCGAATTCGGCATGGTCAGATGGAGTTAGAACAGGAAAAATCTCATACTCGACGTTCAAATGGCCAAGCGCAAGATGAAGCTCAACGAGTTCTCGGACCTCGTCGGCATTTCAATCCAGAACCTGTCCGTGCTGAAGACCGGCAAGGCCCAAGCCGTGCGCATTTCGACCCTGGCGAAACTCTGTAACGCCCTGGAATGCGCTCCTGGTGATCTCTTGGAATATAGGGAGTGATAATCGGCGGAACCTCATAAAAATTCGCCCGCACCGAAAGGTGCGGGCGTTT
>JAUWTC010000361.1 GCA_030609785.1 Holophagae bacterium | reverse complement strand
TCCCGCCTCCCGTCGATCCGGACATCCCGCCGAGGACCAGCAACACGACCACCATCATCAAGGCCAACGTCGGCCACAGTTCGAAATCAGTCGTCGCATACCCGGTCGTCGTCAACAATGAAATGGTCTGAAAGGCCGCCAGACGGAGGGAGTCGAAAAAGCCCTTCCCGGGTTCGTGAACCACCATGGTCAAAACGGCGGTCACGCCCACTACAACCGCCATGAAGTAACGGAGTTCGGCATCCTTCAGGACCTCCCGGCCCCGTCCGACCAACACCCTGTAATGGAGCACGAAATTAATGCCTGCCATCAACATGAAAAAGATGATGATCCACTCGATCAGCGGCGATCCGAATTCCCCAATCGATGTATTCCTGGTTGAGAAACCCCCGGTCGCCAGGGTCGTGAACGAGTGGCACAGCGCCTCGTAGCCGGTCATTCCGGCCAACTTCAACAACAGCCACTCCAGTGCGGTCAGTCCCAGGTAGATTCCCCAGAGCGACCGGGCGGTATTTGCCAGACGAGGTTGGACCTTGTCTGCCACCGGCCCCGGCACCTCGGCCTTGAAGAGCTGCATCCCGCCGATCCCCAGCAATGGCAGGATAGCGATCGTGAAGAGAATGATGCCCATCCCCCCAATCCATTGACTCATGGCTCGCCACAGCACCAGGGCCCTGGGGAGAATCGTCACATCCTCGATGACCGTTGATCCGGTGGTAGTAATGCCCGACACTGATTCGAAGATCGCATCGACCGGACCGAGAGCCCCGGAGGCCACATAGGGTATGGCGCCAATCAGGGAAATGAGAATCCAGGCTCCGGCCACGACCAGAAAACCATCCCGCGGCTGAATTCTCTTACTGGTCGGCTTGATGTATCGAACGGTCGCTCCCCCACCGGCGGCCGCCAGGACAATCGCACAGCAGTACGGCAGGACGGATTCCCCGAACAGCAGCGCTGCCCCCAGCGGCAGGAGCAGGAAGGCCGCCCCGAGCAACAGGAGCCACCCGAGCAAGAAGGCACAGAACCGGAAGTTCACGACTGGCCGGCCTCGAGAAAGTCGTCCAACATGCCGGCGCTCTTGGCCGTTGTGATCAACAAGACGCTATCGCCTGCCCGTATTCGTTCGGCGCCGGTAGGTACGAGAATTCGGTCACCTCGACGGAGGGCTGCAACCAAAACGCCGCGAGGCAGGCCGAGTTGAGCCAGCGGCTCTTCGACCAACCGGCACCCTGCCCCGGCCTCGACCTCGAACACCTCAACCGCGTCGTCCAAAAGGGCCGCGACTGCCTTGACCCGCCCCTTGCGAGCAAACTGGAGGGCCAGGCTGACCGAAAGCAGGCGCGGCGAAATAACTGCGTCGATTCCGACCTCCCCGATCAAACCCGCCAAGGCCGGGTTGTCGACCAACGCGAAGGTGTGGGCCGCACCCAGTCGTCGTGCCAAGAGGCAGGCCACGACGTTCTCCTCGTGGTCGTCAGTACAGGCGATAAAATCGTCAACGCGCTCGGCGCCCTCTTCAACCAGCCGTTCGCGGTCGGTCGGACTCCCGTGGATCACCAGGGTCGTGCCCAAATCCGCCGCCGCCTTTTCGCAGGCACTTCTCCGCCCGTCCAGCAGCGTCACGCCCGTACCGTTCGCCTCGAGCCGCCGGGCAAGCTCAATACCGATTCGGGTGGCGCCGGCGATCATCACCTTGTGCTCGGCCTCCCGTTGAAGGCCCAGCAACGCCAGCACGTTGTCGGTTTCTCCCGGGTCCATGGCGAAATAGACCAGGTCCCCGGCCAGGATCTCGTCCTCCCCGTGGGGGACCTTCCACCGACCCTCGCGCCGAATCGCGGCGACCAACATCGGCACCGCCGGGAACAAAAGCCGAAGGTGTGACAGCAGGAGTCCGTTGAAATCACTGTCTTCCTTGACGACAAAACCCGCGACCTGAAGACCACCGTCGAAAAAGGGCGCGACATCCACGGCCCCGGGAACCGTCATCAGCGAGAGAATTCGATCGACCGCGGCGGTGTCCGGGTTGATCAGCAGCCGTTCTCCACCCATCTCCGAGGCGATGCTCCGGAAGCTCTCTTTGTGGCCCTCGTCTCGAAGTCTGGCCACGACACGCGGCACGTTGAAAAGGGCCGAACCAACCAGGGCGACGACCATATTGGCCTCGTCGGAATCGGTCGTCGCCAGCAGGAGATCACAGCTTTCGATGCCTGCCGTTTTGAGCACGGGAACTGTAGTGCCATTGCCGACCAGCGTTTGCACGTCCAGCCGTTCGTTGAGTTCCCTGCCCAATTCGCGGTCACGTTCAACCAGGACGACGTCATGACCATCCGTGGCCAACTTTGCCGCCAGCGACGATCCGACCAGTCCCCCTCCAACAACAATCGCTTTCACTTCGCTGTGCCCCTTAGAGCTTTTTCTGGATGTGCCGGAGAATTTGAACTGAAATGCTTTGGTCACCCCACGTGCCGACCTTGATCTTGACCGTCGTCGACTCGAAATCCTCGGCCTGCAATTTGACCGAGACCTTCGTCCCGTCAGCCATGCGAGCCTTGACCGTTCCCTTGAGTTTGTCGGATATCACATCGACCGCGACGAAATCCAACTCCTCCATCGCGGCAACCGTAGCGGTTTCGACCTTCGGCTGGGCAGAAGCGAGCACGCCCCTGAGGGTGCCTCTCAGAAAGGTGAAACCAGGGTCCGCCTCGACCGCTTTGAAGGTCGACGTGCACCCAAGGGTAAGCCCAAACAGACCGAGTAACAGCAGGCCAAAAAGTATTCTTTTCATGGCAGCACCATACCTGCCATCGGGGGCGGTGTCGAGGTCTCAGGCTGCAGGTCCCAGGATACAGGATGCATGATGCAGGATGCAGGCTTCCGACTGATGTCGTGATCATAACCGGCACTGGGCGATGAATCATACTGTTTGAATCCTGAATCCTGCATCTTGAATCGTGTTCCTGCCTCCTTGCCATCCCCCCAATGACACAGCTATTCTGTGCCGTCCGAATCTGTCCTGGGGGTATGCCGTGGCCGGTGTGATCGCGATCCGAAATGAAACCAAGAGTAAATGGGAGCGACGAGCGCCCTTGACCCCGAACCTGGTGCAGCATCTGGTTCACGATCAAGACATGACGGTACTGGTGCAGCCATCGGCCAGGCGTGTTTTCCACGACAAGGAATACGTCAGAGCCGGAGCGGCAATGGGCACCGACCTCAGCGAGGCCTCGGTCATCCTCGGCGTCAAGGAAGTTCCGCCGGAGAAGTTGCAACCGAAGACTGCCTACATGTTCTTTTCCCACGTGATCAAGGGGCAGCCACAAAACATGCCGACCCTCAGTCGATTGATGGAGCTCGAGTGCACGCTGATCGACTACGAGAAAGTCACCGACGACCAGGGCCACCGCCTAATTTTCTTCGGCCGTTTTGCAGGCCTCGCCGGCATGATCGACACCCTGTGGGCACTGGGCCAACGTTATCTCTCCAGAGGCATTGAGACTCCGTTGAGCCGGATTCAGCCGGCCCATACGTACGACAGTCTCGATGACGCCCGCGAAGCGCTGGACGAGGTCGGTCGGCTGATTGCCAACGACGGTTTCCCTCAAGAAATCCTACCGGTCACCATAGGCGTGGCCGGATACGGCAACGTAGCCAACGGGGCTCAGGAGATCCTGGCGGATTTGCCCCACCGTGTCGTGACACCTGAGGAACTGACCCAATTGGCCGGTTCCACGACGGTTTCGGCCCACTGCATCTACACGACGACCTTCAAGGAACAGGACCT
>JAUWTC010000358.1 GCA_030609785.1 Holophagae bacterium | reverse complement strand
GGATCGCACACCGGGGGCCGAGATCAGACGTGCGGTTGACAGCGGGGTTGTCCACGGGGTCAAGCTCTATCCTGCCGGGGCGACGACCAACTCCGATGCCGGTGTGACCGATATTGCTCGGGTTGGCAAGACCCTTGGCGTCATGGCCGAACTGGGACTGCCTCTGCTGGTCCATGGCGAGGTAACCGACGCCGACATCGACCTGTTCGACCGGGAGGCAGTCTTTCTGGAACGAGTCTTGGCGCCTTTGGTCGAGGTGCACCCAGGGCTCAAGATCGTCATGGAACACGTGACGACCTCAGAGGCGGTGTCCTTCGTTGAGAGCGCGCGGGATGGGGTGGCGGCGACGATCACCCCTCACCATTTGTTGATGAACCGCAACGCGATATTCGAGGGCGGGATCCGACCCCACCATTATTGCCTGCCGGTGCTCAAACGGGAACGCCACCGCCTGGCGCTGATTGCCGCTGCGACGTCGGGTAATCCGAGGTTCTTCCTGGGAACGGACTCGGCCCCCCACTCGGTGGAGACCAAGGAGACGTCGTGCGGGTGTGCCGGGATCTACTCCGCCCATGCCGCCCTGGAGCTGTACGCTCAAGTTTTTGAGGCCGAAGGCGCCCTGGATCGGCTGGAGGCCTTCGTGTCCTTCTTCGGAGCTGACTTTTACGGGCTACAGCGCAACACCGAGAGCATTACCCTGGTCCGAAAGCCCTGGCTCGTGCCTAACTCCTATCGGTTCGGGGAGGGTTCGGTTTCGCCTCTGGCGGCTGGTGACACTGTGACCTGGCAGATCGAGGAAATTGAAAAGCCCTGAGAGCGGTTTCTCTTCTGGAGGGTTTGACATGGTACCGACACAAATCAACGGCAAGACTATCGGCATTTTGACCGGCGGGGGGGATGTGCCAGGCCTCAATCCGGCGATCCGAGCGGTCACCGTTCGGGCCCTCCGGGAGGGTTACAGGGTTATCGGCATCAAACGGGGCTGGTCCGGCCTGATCGAGATCGACCGGGGAAAGGGAGATGCCGGCGATTCCGTCGTCAAACTGACCGAGGAGGTCGTCAACAAAGTCGGGCGGACCGGGGGCACTTTCCTCCACACGTCGCGGACCCGCCCGAGCCACGTACCCAAGCTTGACGTGCCGGAACACCTCAGCGGGGCATACGGGGATGAGGTCAACGACTTGACCCCGGAGGTATTGAAAAACCTGGATTTCCTCGGCGTCGATACGCTGATTCCCATTGGTGGTGACGACACCCTGTCCTACGGCGAGCACCTTCACAAACAAGGGGTTTCGGTCATCGCCCTGCCCAAGACGATGGACAACGACGTTCCGGGTACCGACTACTGCATCGGTTTTTCAACCTGCGTGACCCGAACCATCGAGATGACCCACGCCCTGAGGACATCGGCCGGCAGCCACGAGCGCTTTCTGGTCATCGAGGTCTTCGGTCGGTACGCGGGCTTCACGGCATTGTTGCCGACGATGGCCGGGGCCGCCAATCGCTGTGTCATTCCCGAGCACCCATTCGATATCGAGCACCTGTGCGAACTTATGACCGAGGACCGGCGGGAGCATCCCAGCAACTACAGCGTCGTTCTGGTCTCCGAAGGGGCGACCTTCAGCGGGATGGAAAACATGGTCTACTCCGACCAGGAAAAAGACATGTTCGGCCACAAGAAACTGGGTGGCATCGGTGACCGCGTCGCCCAGGCCCTGAGAAAGGTGTCCCCGAAGTTCAACAATGGGCGACGGGTCGATGTCATTTCACAGCGTCTGGGCTACATGGTGCGCTCGGGCGATCCCGACGCGATGGACTCGATCGTCCCGATGGCCTACGGCAATCTGGCCATGGACCTGATCCTCAGCGGAGTCTCCGGCCGCCTGGTCAACGTTCGAAACGGGCGGTACGACAACGTTCCCATCGACGTTGTCACGTCACGCAAGAAAGTGATCGACGTCGGGAAGTTCTACAACACCGAACGTCTGAGGCCCTTCTACAAGAAATTCGACGGCGCCCCGGTGTTCATCATGACGTCGGATTATTGATGAGAACTCGTGAACTTGTCGCCACCTGCAGCCGGGGGCTCGAGGAGGTCCTGGCGGGCGAGGTTCTCGACCTTGGAGGTTTGAGGGTCGAGGCCGGGCGGGGCATGGTGCGATTCCATGGCGAACGCCAGACGATGATCAGGAGTTGCCTGGGGCTTCGAGCCGCCATGCGCATTCTGATTCCCGTCGCCTCGGGGTCGGCCGGTGACCGGGAGCAGCTTTACCGGCTGGCGGGTCGGGTGGCATGGGAGGATTACCTGACGCCGGGCGGTACGCTGGCGGTCAACGTCGCCGGTCGAAACTCGGCCTTCGGCAACACCGTATTTGCGGCCCAGGTTGTCAAGGACGCCGTTGTTGACCGAATCCGCCAGAGGACTGGGGGGCGACCCTCGGTCGATCTGGTCAAGCCCCACGTCCCAATTCACCTCCACCTTCGGGAAGGCGAAGCGTCGATCTCTCTCGATGCCGCAGGAACGCCGCTTTCCAAGCGGGGGTACCGACCCAAGGGCGGGCCGGCCCCCTTGAACTCCGCTTTGGCCGCCGGACTCCTGTTGCTGGCCGACTACGACGGTGAGAGACCCCTGTTAGACCCGATGGGCGGGACCGGGACCTTCGGCGCCGAGGCTGCGATGATCGCAACGCGGATGGCGCCGGGACTCTACCGGCGCTTTGCATTCGAACGGTGGCCCGACCACCGCCAGGATCTACTGGTCAAAGTGCGGCGTGACCTTGAAGCTCTGCAGAGGCCCGCGCCGTGTCCTATCGTCTCGGCCGATCACGATCCCAAGGCCCTCAAGGTTGCAAAGCAGAACCTGGGCGCCGCCGGGGTCACCCAGTGGGTCGATGTTGTTCCTGGTGAAGCGACGGCGATGGTTCCGCCCGGTGAGGGCTCGTTGATCGTCATCAATCCGCCCTATGGCAAGCGCTTGGGAGAGGCCGGCGCCCTCAAGGGCCTCTATTCCGCCCTCGGCGACCGTCTCAAGGCCATCGGCGGAAATTCCACCGCCTGGATCCTCGCGGGCAACCGGGAGCTCTCCAAGAGCATCGGTCTCAAAGCCTCGCGGAGAATCCCGGTCTTCAACGGCCCGATCGAGTGCCGCTGGATGCGCTTCGATTTGTATGAGGGGAGCCGGAGGGTGGGGCGGGAAGATAATTCACTCGTGATGAGCGCAGAGAAGGCAGAGGAATAGCCACAAAGAGGCAAACGATGCTACCCCGCCGATGTTCTTTGACGCTGAACCTGCCCCTGAACCCGACGCTGTCCCGGTTTTGGCCGCTGTTTCCGACCCCGGCCTTCTGGCACGTCCTCCGGGCGGCGTCAGCGTCGCCCTTTCCGCGGGGCCGTAGCGGGGTGTCAGATGCAACAGATACACGGCCCCGCAGAAAAGGCGAGCGGCGGCCTACGGCGTTGCCGGGAGACTCGATTGCCTGTGCGCTCGCCGAGCGTTGCCAGGTGTCGGCTTTCTTCTCGATGGCGGCTCAGTCGGGAGGTCTGCCGGATGAAGAAAGCCGCACCAGGCACGCGCCGTCCGAGAGGGCGCTCGTAAATTCCGGTGGCGCCGTCGTCAAAACCCGAGAGCGCCAAACCCTCCGACGGGACGTGCCGTACACAGCTTTTCCCTCCGGCAGGCCTCCCGATCACGGTGGCGATGCGGCCAAGTTGTGAAGTTGTGAAGGGTGGCACCCTTCAAGGCGTTATATGCAACAGCCTGGTTTTCCTCCAGACACATCCTGGATCCAACCACCAGTTATTTCAATTACTTACCAAACAGGGCCTTGAGGCCTTTCTTGC
>JAUWTC010000443.1 GCA_030609785.1 Holophagae bacterium | reverse complement strand
CTACGTGCTCCCAGGCTGCGCGGATCCCCTCCTCCGTGTAGACATAGTTGTCCAATCTGAGCGATGACAGGGAACTGAACATCGCATGAGAGTCCAAAAGGCCGTAACACACCACATCAAAAGGACCACCCTTGTACTGTTCGAAAAAGGCACGGGCGTCGTTGACAATCGGAACCACGGCGGGGGATGAATATGGTTTTTCCGGATGGAGCTGGGTTCCGATATCGATGATCTTGCCGTCAATATCAACCGACAAAACCGTCTCAAAGCCGTTTCGAACGGCTGCCTGAACGTCATTTCCGGTCCCCGCCCCGACAACCAGGGCTTGGTCCTTTTTGTCGCCGAGACCGAATGGCAGTCCGTAGACCTCCCGCAAATAGCCGAGTCTGCGATCTGCCGAGGAGGCCTCCTCATCAATCGCAGCGTCTCCGAGATCGTGCATGTACTGGTGGAAGTCCCTGTTGACCTTGACGACCAGGGTTGAGCCCTCGTGCCCAAGATCGATCCGGTTGTAGGGAGAAAAGACCGCCCCCTGGACCGAGTACAACCCGAGAGCGACCGCGAGGACCAGGCCGGCCAACGAAGTCCATTTTTTGGAGAGAAAAAGGAAAGGCGCTCCACCAATCAGAATCCAAAAAGGAGGTGAGGCGTCGAGAAAGGTCAGGGCCGTGAACGCAATGACGCCCAAGAGCGAGCCGACTAGGTCGAAGGAATAGGCCCGCAGGGTCGGGAGCATTGGGAAGAGCCGTCCGACGGCGGCGCCCGCGAAGAGGAATACCGAGACGATGCCCAGGAAGATCCCGAAGAAAATCGAGATATTTCCGATGAA
The DNA here is from genome assembly GCA_030609785.1 of Holophagae bacterium. Lineage (GTDB taxonomy): Bacteria > Acidobacteriota > Thermoanaerobaculia > Thermoanaerobaculales > Sulfomarinibacteraceae > DAOWGJ01. The sequence continues at coordinate 1,874 of JAUWTC010000443.1, read as the reverse complement.
TTGCAGTATTGATGTCGAATCGGAAACGCCTCCCCACAGCAACACGGCACCATCCGGGAATCGGAGGTGCACAATCCCCAGGCTTTCGGAAAACGCAAGAACAGCCGAAACCAGGGCCAGTGCCGGGAGGGTGAAGTTGACCAGACCGGGGCGTCTTTTTCCGAGGGCCACTCCGAGCCCCATTCCCAGAAAACACCCGATGAGAATCAGGTTATTGAAGTAGGCGAAGACCCTGATCTGCGTCGAAGCCCAACGGATCATCGCCAATTCGAGAGCCAGGATTCCAAACGTCGCCAATCCCAGCGCGAGACCTGTAAAACCGGCGTGGTCCACCCACGTCGAGTCGGTGGTCGCTGCACTCAGGCGTTGTTTGAAGGATCCTTCATTCGCTTTCACGGATGAATCGGGTCGGGCTGTTTCGGATTGTGGGATAGTATTCTCCATCTTCCAGTCTCAAGCTCGAGGAGTCTACCATTCAGCCAAAGACGTTCCTCCCCAAGAGGGCGGTTCTCCAGACCGGCATCGATCGATGACGTTGGGATGCCAAGAAGCGGGAGGCCGGGACGCCGCGGTGCGAATAGCGCCGACCGCGATATGGTTGCACAAGGGATGGAGGAGCGCGACGCGGTGAAAACGGGGGAGAGCAGGGTGGCCTGGGGCCAGCGGCCGATCATTCGGTTGCTGCGGACCTACAGCAGTCGTTATCTCGGCTGGTACGCGACCGGTGGGCTCTTTCTGTGGGTGACCAACTACTTGGCGGTCAGTATTCCCCTTCAGATCGGCCATGCCATCGATGCCTTGCGGGCGGAGACGCCTATGGGTCGCTACGTCGTCACGATCGGCCTGATGGGTTTGGCCGTGATTGTCGTCCGGACCCTGTCGCGGATCCTGATTTTCAACCCCGGCCGGCACCAGGAGTACCTGATTCGCCGTGATGTCTTCTCCAAGTTGATGCGGCTGCAACCGGCTTTCTATGCCGGACAGACTCGAGGGGACGTCGTTTCCCGGGCCTCCAACGACGTCACCTGGGTCCGGACCCTGGTGGGGTTCGGAGGTCTCCAGGTGCTCAACGTTTCGATGGCCGTGACCTTGGTCGGATGGAAGATGGTCTCGCTGTCCCCCCGCCTGACGTTGGCCGCTCTGGTACCGATCTTGATCGGGGTCGGCGCGGTACAGTTTGGTATTCGTCGGGTTTTCGTGCTCGGCCGTCGGTCCCAGGAACAGCTGGGTGAGATTAGCGAGCATGTCCTTGGAACCCTTCAGGGCATGGCGGCGATCCAGGGGTTTGTCGCTGAACGAGCCTTCGTCAACCGATTTGAAGAGCGCAACCGGGCGTGGCTCAAGACCGGTATCCAGTTGGCCCTGATCCGGGCCGTGGCCCTGCCCCTGCTGGTGCTCTCCGGCGGTGTGGCGATGTTCATGCTCCTGGCTGTCGGTGGTCCGATGGCGATCGAGGGGACGATCACTGTTGGAGAGATGGTGGCCTTTGCAGCACTTCTGACCGTGTTGTTGCCGACCCTGCGGTCAATGGGGTGGTTGCTGTCAGTTCTGGCTCGCGGCAGGGCGTCTCTGGAGCGAATCTTCGAATTGCTCGATGCACCCGAGCCGGAGGTCGCCGGTATTCCGGGAGTGGAGGTCGAGGCAGGGCGTGGCCCGGCTCTATCGATCAGGGATCTCACATTTTCCTATCCCGACGAGCCTGATCGGCAGGTGCTCAGGGGTATTTCGGTCGACCTGCCGGCAGGCTCGATGGTGGGCTTGTTCGGGCGGACCGGGAGCGGCAAGAGCACGCTTCTCAGCGTGTTGGCTCGTCTGTATGAGCCGCCTCGAGGGACGGTTTTCATCGACGGGGTTGATGTACGGAATGTCGAGCT
>JAUWTC010000107.1 GCA_030609785.1 Holophagae bacterium | reverse complement strand
CGGGCCATGAAGAAACAGGCAAGAGCCAACAGGCAGAGCATGATCAGGCCAGCCATCTGGCCCTGGAACCCCTCAAACCAATGGCGAGCGTGTTCGATCAGCTGACCGTCGACCAGCTCAAAGTCGACGCCGATGCTGATGTATTGAATCAAGGCGCCGGCATCCGGGACCCTGAGCACGGCGGAAATGATGCCGAAGATCGCCGCGCCGGCCATCAGGCCCGACGCAATCAGCGTGCCCTGTTCCGCCCGGGCCTGGCGGACCTCCTCGGAACCGCCGGTCTTTGAAATGATCCACGCCACGACCGCACCTGCCAGCACGGCCGAATTAATGGAAATCGGCAGGTACATGCCCAGTGCAAAGGCCAGCATCGGCACACCGGCCATCAACAACATCAGAGCGACGATGCCACCAAGACCGTAAAGAATCCACGGCTGGTTGGCCGGATCTTCCATCAGGCCCCGACTGACAGCGGCCAGCATGTTGGCCTGGGGCGCCGGCAAGGCCTGTTCGTTGGACACCATCACCCCCGTCGAAGGATCTTCAATGACGAAGTGGTAGGCCTCATCCATCAGCGGAATCACCAGCGCGACGACCAGCGCCGCGACGACCATGCCCAAGAACTTCCACCGCTGCTGAGCTCGCGGGGTGGAACCCAGCCAGTAGCCGATCTTGAAGTCCGTAATCAGCGCGCCAGACGTCGAAAGCGCCGTACAGACGGCGGTTCCGATGATCAGAGCTATGATCATGCCCGCTGAACCCTTGAGCCCGACCAGGATCATGCAACCGATGGCCAGGACGACGGTAATCAGGGTCATGCCGGAGACCGGGTTGACGCCGACGATCGCGATTGCCTGGGCGGCAACCGGTGTGAAGAGAAATGACAGAAAGAAACCGACGACCATCCCCACAAGACCGAACTTGAGGCTCGCAGCGAGGCCGAAAGCAGCTGCGCCGCCATCGCCTGGAGTGACGGCAGCAACGACGAAGAACAGCAGCCCCATCGCCAATGTGCATCCCACTTCAATGAGCAAAACGTTTTTGGGCGACATGTCCAGTTGGGTACGCTCCACATCATCGGTTTCTTTACCGGCGCCGGTGAATGCCTTGAAACCCAACGTGATGGAACCCACTACGATCTTCCACATTCGCAAAATGCCGATAAGGCCGGACAGGGCGATGGCCCCAATCCCGATCGGTTTGATGAACGCCCCGAAGATCTGGCTGGAACTCATTGTGGCGATGTCGTAGGTCGTACCGGCAAAGGCGAAATCTCCCATCTCCTTGCCGAAGACGAACACCAGCGGCACCATCACGAGCACGGCCAATACCGAACCGGAAGCGATGATCGAGGCATAGCGAATGCCGATGATATAGCCCAGACCGAACAGGGCGGCGATCGCGGACAGCCCGATGTCCAACCGAATGTTGCCCCCGATCCCCAGCAGATCGACACTGGAAAGATTGGAGTTCCAAAGATGCAAGGCTTCGATTGAGAAATCAAAGAGGGCGCCCATCGCGAAGGCCATCAGGAGAATCTTGCCCGCACCTCCGGCGGAGCTTTCACCCGTCACCAGGATGTTGTTGATTGCAGTGGCCTCGGGAAACGGCAACTCGCCGTGCAGATCCTTGACGAAGTATTTCCGCAGCGGAATAATCAGGACCGTTCCAAGCGAACCGCCGATCAGGCATGCCAGAAAGATCTGCCACCACGACACATCCAAGCCGTTGATGTAGAGCGCCGGAATGACGAACGTCGCCCCTGCGGCCACAACACCTGCGGCCTGGCCGACACTCTGCACCATGACATTTTCGAGAATCGTACTGCTTGACTGACGCATTTTCCCGAAGAAAATGGCCAGGATGGCGATAGGAATCGATGCCTCGATCGCGTTCCCCGCCCGAAGGGCCATGTAGGCGCAGGCGGCGGTGAAGACGATGACCATGATCACGCCCAGGCCGATCGACCACGGCGTGACCTCGGCTCTCAGATCGGTCGCCAACACGACCGGTTCGTAGACCTCACCGGGCTCGAGCTTCCGGTAGGCGTTGGACGGCAGGATTTTCGATTCCTTGGGCTGTGTTTCTTGCATCTCGTTCCCTCCTCAGGTGAAGCGACTGCGAAGACCACGCTTCGATCTCGGCACGTTACCACAGACCAACCAGTCGAAGCTGAGACATGCTTTCGAGCCCGAGCCCGTTCCCGTGCCCGTGCCCGAATGCACCCTTCCGCCGAATCACGCGGAACGGGGGCTATACCCGACCAAGGTCCTCTATCTTTTGCGAGAGGCTCGGTGCTCAGCGCAATTTCCACCGTCACAATGCGGGGCAGCGCCCGCACAGGACTCCTCCGGAGTCCCCTCGGCTTCGCCGTGGCAGGCCTTCGGCCTTGTGCCGGTTCCTGCCCCGCGCTCCCACCGGCCCTTTTTACTTTGATCTTTGTGCCTCTTTGTGCCTCTTTGTGGCTATTGCTGGTTATTGCACACGCTTTATCAATAAAAAAAGCCCGGGCAAAAGCCCGGGCTTGAACTCACGAAGAGTTTCTTCAGTTCATCACAACCAAGGTGACGCGGCGGTTCTGCGCGCGACCCTCTTTGTTGCCGTTGTCCGCGATGGGCTTCATCTCACCGTAGGAGATGACATTCATGCGGTGCAGCGGGAAACCGTGCTCCATGTTGAGGTAACGCAGCACGTGGTGCGCACGCTTGTAGCCCAGCTCGAGGTTGACCTTCTCCGAACCGATGCTGTCGGTGTGGCCCTGGATCTCGATGTAGGCGTTCTGGTTGGCACTCTTGACATTACCGGCGAAGGCATCGAGGGCAGCCTTGTCGGCATCGGTCAGATTATATTTGTTGAATCCGAACTTGACGTCGTTGTCGGTCAGGGTGACCTCGTAGAGGAACTTGCCCTTGGCCAGTTTGCCAGCCTCGGTCGCCCGTGCCAGAGCGTCGTTGGCGGTCACGGAGAGCTTCTTGACTTCTTCCGCCAGAGCAGCTTCCTTGACTTCCAGCTCACCGATGGCTTTCTGGTTGCTCTCAACAGTACTCTGAACCTCGCCGACCTTAGCGGCCATGCGCTGGTCCGAAGCGTCAACCTGCTCCTGCACATACGTCTTCGTGGCGCAGCCCGTCAGGCTGAGGCCAACCACCACAAGAATTACCAGCGCCGGGGACATCATCTTTCTCATCTTCGACCTCCAAAAAAAATCGCTCCAAATTTTTTCACGGCGCCGTGCCGTGAGAAGCGCTTATAATATAACACAATTGAACTTGCAAATCTCAGAATAACAGACATTGAGGATCGTCCGCAATGACCTCTGCGGCGCACCGGACGACGCCGTCTTCCAGACGTACGAGGACAGGCGTCTGGAAAAACCAGTCGATGCCCGCCGGCAATTCGGCCAGGGAGCACTCAGGGCAGGCGAAAGGCTGCAGATTCTCAGTCGGGAACCCCGTCCTATCAGGAACGGCTACGGCCACAGTCGGTGCAAACAATGGCCCGAAAAACCAGGCTTCCATCAGCTCGTGACAGTGTTCGCAATCCTTGCGGTAGAACAGAAGGTACTCAACGCCCTCGAGCTGACCGGGAACCGAACCCTCAACCCAGGCGGAAACATCCAGATCCGACCACTGTCGGCCTATCCAGGAGCCGTACTGAGGCAGGTAGAACCCGTCCAGCGGCAACTCCACAACCGTCGTAACACCGTTTTCATTGGACACGCTGTTCCCATTGGCAGTTCCACCGACGGCAAATCCGACCATGAAGCTCAGGACAACCCACAGCCCAGCCACTACCACCGGAAGGGTCGGCAGTATCTTTTCAACTCGGAGCGAAGCCGCCTTACCGCCGAAATACCACAGGCCGGCAAAGAGGCCACCGTCGATGACAAGAGTCACCCACGGGGAGACCGAGACCGCACCGAAACACCCGCAGCTCGAGGAACCGAGCATCAGGTCGCCGATCAACACCGGGAGGAACAGGCCCAGGAGGAACAGCCCGATCGGCCTGGCGAGCCGAGGCACCAGTACCATCAAACCCGCAACCGCCAGCTCACTGGCGATCGACAGGCGCAAAAGGTACAGCAAGTCCACACCGCCTGCTCCCGCCCACTTGATCAGGGCGGCAGGAAGGTGGGTCGGACTGGCGTCGATAATCTTCAGTACGCCGCCGAGGCCAAAGTACAGGGGTACAACCACCCGAGCCAGGGCGACCCCTATGGTCCCGCCCAGGGACGACCGCACGTCAACCGTCTCAAACATGGATTCCGTCGTCACAGCCATACCTCGGAAACCCTCCCGAACCGCCAGTCATTCCCGACCGAGGCGCCGCCAGACCTCGGCCACCAGGGCCTCGGACGCCACCTCGGTCGCCTTCAATGCGGCATCGGCCCTTTGCAGCATGTCTGCGGCCTCTTCGTCGTCTGCCATCTCTTGAAGATTAATGGAAACGTTCATGGCGGCGCCGACTGCCGCCGATCGAGCCATCGTCGCGCCGACCCCTGCATCGGAGGCCGAAGCCTTCATGCCGGCATCCAACGCCCGCCGACACAGGTCGACGATCTCCGGACACATCTCAACCACAGCCAGTGGCACCGCTGCAGCTCCCAGCGTCGCCTCCCGCATGGCGACCTTCCGCTGGGCGGTCGGAAGCTTGCCGGCTTCCATCACCTTTTGGAAGGCCCATGTGTCATCGTCGATCGCATCCAAAAGGCACTGCTTGACCTCTTGCCCCCGCACCGCAATGCTTTCCAGTTCTTCCCGAACACCGGCAAAGGCGGCCTTGGGATGAGGCAGATTGGCCACCATCGCCGCCAGAGCGGCACCCGTGGCTCCGGCCAGTGCCGCCACCGACCCGCCGCCCGGGGCCGTGGAGTCGCGGGATGTCTCGTCCGTAAACTCCTGGAGGGTCATCGACGCCAATGGCCTTTCCGGCGCCAACATCTCCTCAATGATGTTCTTTGAGGGGTCGAAAGGCGCCAGTTCCGCCAGTCCGAGCGAACGAACGGCCGCATGGATCAGATCGACATAGGGAACGCCTGGAGACCGTTGCATCTTCTGGAGGTAGTAGGCCCCAGCATCGACCAGGCTCTTTCTCTGGACAAGGCCGACCAACTCGGACCCGGTAACCCGCATTCCGCGCTTTTCGGCGCTGCTGGCACAAGCGTCGAATGCAATGTGCATCGGAGTCACATCCAGATCGACCAGATTCATCGACACCTGGGCACAGCCGTACTCGGGAATGTACCACCCAACGCCTCGAACTGCCTTGAGAGCACCAGGCTTTTGGACCTTGGTCCCATCAGGCCCGGGTACCATGCGGCCCTTCTCGCGAACATCGAAAGCGACCCGATTGGCCCATCGTTTGTCGGTGACGTTGAGATTGGCGTTGTATGCGACCAGGAACTTCCGAACGCCGGTGACCATCACACCGAAACTGGGAACAAAGGTCGCCGGACCGAAATCCGGGGCAAACTCATCGGTCTTCAGCTTTTCTTCCAGGGCCTCGTACTCACCCTGCCGGATGTCCGCAAGTGACTTCCGCTCCGGCCGGGTCGCCGCGAACTCGTAGAGGTAGACCGGCACGCCGAGTTCGTCGCCCACCCTCTGCGCGAGGCGTCTGGAAAGCTCGACGCACTCTTCAACCGAGATACCCGAAACCGGCACGAACGGGCAGACGTCAGTCGCACCCTGGCGGGCATGGGCGCCCGAGTGCTCCCGCATGTCGATCAAGTCAAACGATGCCTTGACCAGCTGAAAGGCGCCCTCCAGCACCGCCTCGGGCTCACCGACAAAAGTGATAACGGTTCGGTTGGTCTCGGCGCCGGGGTCGACATCCAACAGTTGCACGCCGGCAACCCCAGCGGCAGCCTGGGCGACTGCGTCGTAGATTTCGGCACGGCGGCCCTCGGAGATGTTGGGAATGCACTCGACGATCTTCATGAAAAACTCCGGCCTTTATTTCCTTAATATTCGATTATTTACAGGACTACTCCGACCGCCGCGAGGTCTGAACGGACCATCATGCGCACGAGTTGCTCGAAGTGGACTTCAGGCGTCCACCCCAACTCGTCCCGGGCACGGCTGGGATCCGAAAGCAGAAGATCCACCTCGGAGGGGCGGTAGTATTCGGAATCTACTCTGACTCGGACCGCACCGGTAGCGGCATCTTTCCCGACTTCGTCCTCGCCCTCCCCATCCCACACCAGCTCCACCCCGGCTTCGCGAAAAGCCAACTGCGCGAATTCTCGGACCGAGTGGGTCTCACCTGTCCCGATCACGTAGTCCTCCGGCGTCTCCCGCTGCAGCATCAGCCACATCGCCCTCACAAACTCGCCGGCATAGCCCCAGTCCCGACGAGCCTCGAGATTTCCGAGCGCTACGGAGTCCCGCCGCCCGGCAGCAATCTCCGCAACCGCTTGCGTGATCTTGCGGGTGACGAAGTTCTCTCCCCGCCTGGGTGACTCGTGATTGAAGAGGATTCCGTTTGCGGTGAAGAGCCCATAGGCCTCCCGATAGTTGACCGTTGCCCAGAAGGCATACAACTTGGCCACCCCGTAGGGTGATCTGGGGTGGAACGGCGTCGACTCCCTCTGAGGAGTTTCCACGGCCTTGCCGAAAAGCTCAGACGAAGATGCCTGGTAGAACCTGGCCTCGGGAACGATACGTCGAACCGCCTCAAGCAGGCGCATCGCCCCAAGACCACTGACATCACCGGTGTAACTCGGCTGGCTGAAAGAGATGCCTACGTGGCTCTGGGCCGCCAGATTGTAGACCTCTTCAGGCTTGGTTTCCGCCAGGACCGACGCAAGACTTTCGGCATCGCCAAGGTCGCCGTAATGCAGGTGAAATCGCTCGCGGGTTGCGGCATCAGACCTGAGATGATCGATACGCTGCCGGTTAAAGGTCGAGGACCGCCTGACGATTCCGTGAACCTCGTAGTCCTTGTCCAGAAGCAGTTCCGCCAGATAGGAGCCGTCCTGCCCGGTGACGCCGGTAATCAACGCTCGTTTCATGGCGCGGAGGATAGCAGAATAGCGATCAGCTATCAGCTGTCAGCTTTCGGCTGAGGCGCATGCAAAACTCAACGACAACGCCACAAAGAGGGAGAAATAGCCACAAAAAGGCGCAAAAAGGCACGAAGAGAAACACATATGAAGCTGTGTCTTGGCTTGCAACCTTCTATGAAAGAATAAGTTACCCTCTTCTTCTTTCCCTTTTTTGTGCTTTTTCGTGCCTTTTTGTGGCTACTCTTCTTGTGGCTTTTTGCGGTTCAATTGTGTTGTTCCGCATCGCCGGGTCAGCCTCGGTCAGTCCTGTAGTTCGGGGCTTCCTTGGTGACGACGACGTCATGAGCGTGACTCTCGGTACGGCCGGCGGAGGTGATGCGGACCAACTTGGCGTTCTCCTGCAACTCGGGGATCGAAGCACAACCCGCAAGACCCATGCCCGCCCTGAGACCCCCAACCAGCTGTGTCAGCTGCCCCTCCAGCGGACCCTTGAACGCCACCATGCCCTCGATGCCCTCGGGAACCAGTTTGGCAAGTTCCTCGCCTTCCTGGAAGTAGCGGTCTCGGGACCCGTGGGAGTCTTTCATCGCACCAATCGAACCCATACCCCTATAGGCCTT
>JAUWTC010000049.1 GCA_030609785.1 Holophagae bacterium | reverse complement strand
TGGGAGCTTGCAGGCGCCTGGACTGAGAGCTGACAGCTGAGAGCTGACAGCTTCCTAGCCCGCACTGCATCCTTTGGATGCGGAACCTGACGGTTCCACCGGCCTTTGGCCGGAGTGCCGGTTCCTACCCCTTCAACTCCTCCAGCAATCCGCTGAGGCTTTGCAGACGGCCGATCAAATCGGTATGGAGGTTGGAGGGACCATTTTCACTGGAGACTTCCAGTGCTTTCCGGGCGCCGTCCCGGTCGCCGGCGCCCAGACGGGCAATGCCCAGGAGGCGCATGACGTCGGGCGCTCGTGTGCTTTCGGTCGCCTGTTCCAGGTAGCGGAGGGCTTCCCGAAAGCGTTCCGCCTCGATTGCGATGGCCCCCAGCGCCGCCAGGGGGAAGTGCATGAGTTCCCGGGGCATGAAGTCCAGAGCCTCGCGGGCCATCTCCCGGGCAATGGTTGGATCCTCGTCGAGGTCCAGGATGATCAGGGTGAATTCATAGGCGGCGATGCCCCGCACCGGAAGATTGTCGCTCTCTGAGAAAAACTGGAGGGCGAAACGCCGGGCTATGGCGGTGTGACCGCCCCGGCGGAGACTCTCCAGGAGGGCCGCGACCGCGGCAGCCAGGAAGGGCGAATCGGCACGATCCTGGTGGAGGAGCTGATGGGCGTGGCGGACGGCAGCACGGTTGCGACCGATCGCTGCGGCCAGCAGAGCCGTGGTGGCCCTCAGCTGTGGGTGTGCCGGCGCTGCGGAAACTGCCCGGGAGAACAGTTCGAAGGCGTACTCCTGGCGTTCGGCCGCCAGTGCGGCGCCTGCGCGCCCAGCCAGCTTGGCGGCATCGGCAGGGAGGTCCTCTGGGGGGGCCTGGCTGAACAGACGAACGGTTTCTTGATAGCGAAGCCGCCGGGGGTCGAGGCGAAGAACGTGCCGAAAGGTCTCCAGTGCCTTTTTGGACCAACCACGCCGGAGGTAAGCGACACCCAGCTGATAGAGGGCATCTTCGAAATCCGGGGCCAGCGCGACCGCCTCCTTGAAGGCATCGATGGCACCTCCTGTCCGGCCCATTTCCAGAGAGTTGGCGCCGAGGAGGTAGTAAGCCTGTGGGACGCGGTCCAGGGCAATCGCGGTTTCCAGGTGCTTTATCGCCTCTTCGGGCTGCCCCTTCATGCCGGCCAGGGCGCCCAAGGTAAAGGCGGGCAGAAAGGCGGTGGGGTCGAGGTCTCTCGCGGCTGTAAGAACCTGTTCGGCCCGGTCCCATTGGCCAAGGTCCGAGGCGACGGTGCCCAGGTAGATCAGGGATTCCAGATGAGGTCCTCGGAGGGCGAGGACCTTCTCGAAGGCTGAGGCCGCCTCCTTCAGCTCTCCCATTTCGAAGGCGGTCTCACCCAGCAGGCTCCAGAGTTCGTCGTTGCCCGGCGTCAGGTCGGCCAGGTCGGTCATCTGGGCCAATCCTTCGCCGAGGTCGGCCCGGACCAGGGTCGCCTTCAGAGCATCCAGTCGTCGCCGGAACTCCGGGTCGTCGATCCCTGAATGTACCGCCTGAGAAAGAATGCGCCGGGTCCTGTCGCTGAAGCGGCGGGCAAGCGCCCTGGAGTGCAGTTCTTCGTCCGCGGCCCGCTCCCAGTCCTCCAACATCTCCGATTTCGACACGACGCCTTGTTGTTCCAGGAGGGCTGTCAGGGTTTGAACGCCCGCGTGTGTGACCGTCAGATTGTGTTCCAACTGGCCAAGGTGGCCGGCCGAGGCGGCAAGGGCTTCGGAGAGGCTCCGGAGTCCGTCTTCCAACTTGGTCAGGCGTTCGAGGATGTTCTCTTCGAGGTCTTCCTGTGCCTCGAAGAGTTGGGCTTCTTCGCTGGGGTCCCCTTCCGTTTGAGCGGCGGAGATCACCAGGAGCCGAAGGCCGCACCGACGGCACTGCTCGAAGTGGACGGGATTGGGTGTGCCGCACGCCTGACAGAGAATGATGGTCCCAGCGGGACTCTTCTTATGGTCAGCCCGACGGGTAGTCATAGAACCCCCGGCCGCTCTTGCGACCGAGGCGGCCGGCCTCGACCATCTTGACCAGGAGCGGACACGGCCGGTATTTGGGGTCGCCCATTCCGTCGTGGAGCATCCGCATGACGGTGACACAGGTGTCCAGACCGATCAGATCGGCCAAGCGCAGAGGCCCCATCGGATGGTTCATCCCCAACTGCATGATCTGGTCGACTGCCTCGATCGAGGCGACGCCCTCGTAGACGGCGAAGACCGCTTCGTTGATCATCGGAATCAGCAGGCGGTTGGAGACAAAGCCCGGGAAGTCACGGCATTCAACCGGCGTCTTGCCCAATCGGCCGGCGAGGTCGACGGACAGGTCGCGGGTCTCTGTGGAGGTTTCCATGCCGCAGACGATCTCGATCAGTTGCATCCTGGGAACCGGCAGCATGAAGTGCATTCCGATGACGCGGTCGGGTCTGCCGGTGGCGGAAGCCAGACGCGCTATCGACAGGGATGAGGTGTTGGTTGCCAGGACGACGCCTGCCGAGCAGACATTGTCCAACTGCTGCAGGATGCCCCTCTTGATGTCGCAATCCTCGATGGCGGACTCGATCACCAGATCGCACCGGCTGTGTTCCTTGAGGTGGGTCGACGTCGTGATCCGTTTGAGTGCGGCTGCTACCTCGTCCTGATTCAGATCACCCTTTTCGAGGAGCCGGTCGAGATCGTGGACGATCGACTCGAGGGCCCGTTCGAGCCCGGCATCGTCGATGTCGGTCAGAAGAACATCGAAGCCGGCGACGGCGGCAACTTGGGCGATCCCGGCACCCATTTGGCCGGCGCCAACGATGCCCAGTTGCTCGATCGGAGAGGCGAGAGTGGTTTTCATCACTGAGCCGGTCTCGGCCGAAGATCTAAAGGGCGGCGTCGAGGGCTTTGGTCAGATTGGACTTGGCGACCGCTCCGACCACTTTGTCGACAACCTCGCCGTTTTTGAAAACGAAGAGAGTCGGGATCGCACGGATGTCGTACTTCAAGGCTATTTCCCGAGCCGTGTCGATGTTCATTTTGCCGACGACGGCGCGGCCGTCGTACTCGTCTGCAATCTGCTCGACCGTCGGACCGATCGCCTTGCACGGCATGCACCACTCAGCCCAGAAATCCACCAGGACGGGAACGTCGGCCTTGAGGACGACATCGTCAAAGTTGCTCGGGGTAATTTCGATTGCTTTTCCTGCCATGTGAATGCTCCTTAGCGGGTCTTTGCGTTGCCGTTTTTTGCAACGGGCGCATGGTACACCAAATCACTCGGTGCGTGTACCGCCAACCCGAGCCCGAGCTCGGGCTCGGGGCCGCCTCCATTCGTCAGGGGATACCCGGCGTCACCTTCCGATTTCCGGCCTCAACCGGTCCGAAAATCTTCCAGCATCAGCTTCGCGACCCGGTCGCCGTACTGGACGGCATAGTTCTGGCCCCGGTCTTCGGGGTAGATTTGGGCCATCGTGCACAGGTAGAGGTTGTCGATCGGGGTTCTCATTGAGGGGATCTGCTCACGATAGCCCCGAGTAACGACCGGTTGGGCATAGTCGGCCCGGAAGTGGTGTAATTGGTCGATCCAGGAGGGGTCGAAAGCAGGGTTGATTCGTTTCAGGCCGGGAAGATAGGTGTCCATAACATCCCGTTTGTTGGCGCCGAAGAGGGAGTGGTCGGGGAAAAGGTAGTTGGAGATGTAGAGCAGATGCGTTCCGCCGTATCGGCTTCGGTCGATGTAGTTGGTGTGTTCGATCAACCCCCCGAAGGGCATGGTCTCGTCAGCAATATTGAGCCAGTAATAGGGCATAAAGGATCGGTTGAGTTCCAGGAGTGTGCATAGGGCGGCGGTTGCCCGAAGGTTTCCCAGCCGCTCCCGTTCGGAGGGCTGGAGGATGTGGCCGGCGATGTCAAGATAGTCCGGGACCGGAACGGCCGCAAGAACCGTATCCGCGCGGACGCCGCCCCCTTTGGTGATGATCTCGAAGCTGCCGTCCTCGAGCCTGTCGACCCGTTTGACGGGATCGGCCAGGTGAAGTGATCCCCCCATGCTGCGGATCGCGTCCGCCAGGCCTTCGGCGACCCGGGCGAAGGACCCTCGCATGTAGCCCAGGCGTTCGCCCATGCCGCTCGAGGATCGGGATCGGCCCCTCAGCCAGATCTTGCGCCAAAGCCAGACCATGGCCACCTCTTCGGACATTTCGGCAAATTTCTGATTCAGCAGCGGGGCCCAAACGGTACGCCAGACCTCGCTTCCCAGATGGTCCTGAATCCAGCGGGCCGCAGTAACGTCTTCAAATGGCATCGGGTCGTTGGAATGCTGGAGGCGCAGCGTCCCAACGACGAAACGAATCTTGTCCCACCAGGGGAGGGGCTGGAAACGAAGGAGGGAGGCCGGGGTCCCGAAGTCCCAGAGTCGGCCGCCGGTCCAGATACCCATTTTCGACGGGAGCCATTCGATGTCGTCTCCGAGGCCCAGTTCCTCGGCCAAAGCAGTGATCGCCGTGTCATTGGTGAACAGGTGGTGGTAGAAGACCTCAAGGGGCTCTCCGCCGACGTCGATCACTCGGGCCAGACCTCCCGGCACCGGGTAGCGTTCGAAGACCTGAGGTCTCAGGCCGGCCTGGGCCAGGCGGCAGGCCGCGGTCAGACCCGACAGGCCCGCTCCGACTACGGCAACGTTACGCATGAGCTACAGCCCCCCCACGATGCGGGTTTGACGCCCGCACAGGACTCCTTTGGAGCCCCCACGGCCTCGCCGCGGCAGGCCTCCGGCCTGGTGCCGGTTCCTACCCGCGCTCCCGTTTGCGTCCTAGCGTCCTTGCTTCCCAGCCTTCCAGCCTTCAAAAGATGACGTTTTCGACGTAGAATTTCTCGGGAGGGGTCGTGCCGCCGGCCAGCTCCGCAGCATCCCCCGCGGTGAGCCTGAAGGTGCCGGCCGTCCGGCCGGAGGTCTCGACCATGCGCAATTCGATGGCGCTGGGCGCCAGATCGGGACGCCGGGTCACGATCATGTCGAAGGCCTCGGCGACGGTTTTCAGGGTGTGGAACACCTCGCGCTGGGTGTCGGTCACAGCCTGGATGAAGAAATAATCCGGGCGGGAGCCCGAACTGGTGCGGTAGAGATAAAGGTTCTTTTTGTCGAGGATTTCGATCAAGGCCGCGGTGACCTTGGGGTCCTTATAGGGGTCCAGCTGGAGCTTGATCCCCGGCGTTGGCGTAGGCGTCGGGGGAGTGTCGGAGGCCAGTTCGATCTGGTCTCCCATTCCCGAGAGCGTGGCGTAGTTGCCCAGAGTTCGTCGTGGAGTCGGCGTCGGTCGGATCTTTTCGGTCCGTTCCAGTTCGTCGATCATTAGCGCGTCGCCCAGACCCAGCTTGTTGTAGCGCTCGGTGGCCACAAGGTCGACCTGGTCGAGCGGGTAGGAGGTCACCTGACCAGTGACCAGCGTGATGATCGCCAGATGCCCGTCGACCGCGAGTGGCTCATTGCAGCGGATGCGTTCTCCATTCTTCAGGATGACGATATAACCGCCGCTGGTGGCGCCGACCGCCACCACAAGGGCCGTAACCACACACAATACCGAAATGAAAAGCTTCATGATCGTCTCCTTGATCGTAAAGTATACCGGCATGACCGGCGGTCCGCCAGGAGGAGCGACCGTATTGGCCATTCAGAGCGGTCGTTGAATCGGAGGGGTTGTGGGCCAATTCGCTCGCTCTCCTGGCGTTTGATGCGCTGTGCGCATCCCTGGGGGTTTTCGAATCAGCTGCTGCTACCACCATGACACCCATCATAGATGCGCAAAGCGCATCAGTTGGGAGAGTGGGTGGGATGACAATCTCAGACTATCGATTTAACTCCAGGGGCCAATACTGCCCACTATCCCATGCTTGACCTGCAACGCACCTTTCCCTAGACTCACCGTCTTATGTTGGAGAGCCTGCAGGAGCGGCTTGCGCGTGTGACTAAGACCCTTCGAGGTGAAGGGCACCTGACCGAGTATCACATCGACACGGCGTTGAAGGAGATTCGTACCGCCCTTCTGGGTGCGGATGTCAATGTCGAAGTCGTTGGGCGGTTTGTCGAAAGGGTTCGGGAACGGGCTGTCGGCAAGGAGGTCCTGACCTCGGTGAGTCCGGCCCAAATGGTGACCAGGATCGTCCACGAGGAGTTGGTCCGGCTCCTGGGCGGCGAAACGGTCGAGGCGGATTTCAAAGGCCGGCCGGCCGTTGTGATGATGGTCGGTCTCCAGGGTTCCGGTAAGACGACCAACGCCGCCAAGATGGCCCTCTGGATCAAGGAGAAGAAGGGCCTCTTCCCACTGTTGGTTCCCGCGGACACCTCGCGGCCCGCGGCCCGTGAACAGCTGTTGATCCTTGGTGAGAAGGCGGGCATCCCCACGGTTGATACCCGCGACATGGACGACCCCGAGGAGATTGCCCGCAAGGCCCTGCGGGAGGCGATGATCAAGGGATACCAGGTCCTGGTCTTCGACACAGCCGGCCGTCTGCATATCGACGACGAGTTGATGGCACAGCTTCTCAGACTCAAGGAGATCCTCAAGCCCAAGCAGATTCTCTTCGTTGCTGATGCGATGACCGGTCAGGACGCGGTCCGATCGGCGCGGGCCTACCACGAAAAGTTGGACATCACTGGTGTTTTCCTGACCAAGTTGGACGGTGACGCCCGCGGTGGCGCGGCCCTGTCGGTGTCCGAGGTCGTTGGGCGGCCGATCCTCTTCGCGGGCATCGGTGAGAGGCTCGAGGACATCGAGGTCTTCCATCCCGAGCGGATGGCGGGCCGAATCCTGGGCATGGGCGATGTCTTGACCCTGGTCGAAAAAGCCCAGGATGTCGTTGACGAGCGCAAGGCAAAGAGACTCGAGGCCAAGATGCGGAAGAACCGCTTTGACCTCGAAGACCTCCGTGACCAGTTGGGGAGCCTCAAGAAGATGGGGCCCTTGAAGCAGGTGATG
The DNA here is from genome assembly GCA_030609785.1 of Holophagae bacterium. Lineage (GTDB taxonomy): Bacteria > Acidobacteriota > Thermoanaerobaculia > Thermoanaerobaculales > Sulfomarinibacteraceae > DAOWGJ01. Next base: position 3,288 of record JAUWTC010000049.1, on the reverse strand, counting down.
GAGATGATGCCCGGAATGAACAAGATGATGCCTGAGGGTGGCGCCACCGAAGTGCAGGAACGCCAGTTGAAGCGGATGGAGGCGTGCATAGACTCGATGACGCCCAAGGAGCGTCGCCACCCCCAGATCTTGAACGGACATCGGAAACGACGCATCGCCAAAGGGTCGGGGACGTCGGTCGAAGAAATTAACCGCCTCTTGCGGCAATACGGACAGATGCGTAAGCTGATGAAGCGCCTGGGGAAAGCCGATCCCAGGCAGCTGAAGCGACAGTTGGGAATCGGTTGAATATTTTGAGGGTGGGCCTGCCTGACCCTCCCAATACGGTATTGTGAGCCGGCCCCCGGGGCCGTGCAAGGAGGCTACAGATGTTGATGATCAGATTGCGCCGCGGTGGCGCCAAGAAACACCCGATGTACCGGGTCGTCGTGTCGGATTCGCGAAAGACTCCGACGGCCGATTATTTGGACCAGGTCGGAATTTACAATCCAAACGTCGAGCCGCCCGAGATCCGCATCGACCTCGAGAAGGTCGATCAGTGGAAAGCCAAAGGCGCCGGAGTGTCCCAGACTGTTGATTCCCTGATTCGCAAGGCGCGCCGCCAGGCTGAGGCGCCTGCCGATTCTTGAGAAGAATGGCGCCGAGCCTTGGCGCCGTAATCGCTGCAAAAGGAGTCACCCGTGAGCGCGATGAAAGACCTGCTGGTCGAGATAGCGAAGGCCCTTGTCGACAACCCGGATGAGGTTAATGTCACCGAAGTCGAGGGCGAACAAACCACCGTATTGGAGTTGCGGGTACGAGAGGAAGACCTGGGCAAGGTGATCGGTCGTCAGGGCCGAACGGCCCGGGCCCTGAGAACCCTGCTGTCGGCCGCCGGCATGAAGGTCCACAAGCGGTTCGTACTCGAAATCCTCGAGTAGTGGTTTCGTCCGAAAATTCCACGGCCACGCCCCAGTGGTTGATCGTCGGCCGAGTGGGCAAACCCCACGGTGTGCACGGCGGTGTTCTGGTCGAGATCATCTCCGACTTCCCGGAGCGAATGGTCGCCGGGCTCGAGGTCGGGCTGGGTCCTTCTGAAGGTCCCGAGCGGACGATCGGAGTCCACGCCGTGCGGTATCACCGTGGGCGGTGGTTGATCGACTGGGTCGGAATCCGCAGTCGGGATGAAGTCGAATCCTGGCGCGGGCTCTACATTTTCCTGCCCGAACAGAGCCTGGATCAACTGCCCGAGGGCTATTACTACGAGCATCACCTGGTTGGTCTGGAGTGCCGATCGCCGGACGGTGAGGTCCTGGGGACGATCACGGGGCTTGACCTCGATCCCGGTCAAATTCGTGCGATTGTCCGGCGCGGCACCCGGGAGTTTCTGGTGCCCTGGGTGCCGGAGATCGTGCGGAAGGTCGACCTTGATAGCGGTGTGGTCACCTTCGACCCCCCTCGTGGTTTGCTCGACGACGATGCCGAGATGGCGTGATCCACGCCGGGCTTTGATCCACCGATGAGATTCGACATCCTGACACTCTTCCCCGACCTCTTCGAGACTTTCCGCAGGGTGGGCGTCCTGGGCCGTGGCGTCGAGCAGGGCCTGGTAACGATCGAGGTTCACGATCTCAGACGCTGGAGTGGGAACCGGTGGGGACAGGTGGACGACGAGCCTTACGGTGGCGGGGCCGGGATGGTCCTCCAGGCGCCGCCGGTGCTGGAGGCCGTCCACGAGATCAAATCGTCCGACGACATACCTCCGGTGACGATTGTGCTGTCACCTCGAGGGCGGCCGTTCGACCAGGTCTTTGCCGAGGAGCTCAGGCAGAGCGGCCGGATATTAATGTTGTGCGGGCGATACGAGGGCTTCGACGAAAGGGTGTCGGAGATTCTGCAACCGGTGGAACTTTCCCTGGGTGATTTCATTTTGGGAGGCGGCGAAGTGCCGGCCATGGCGGTGATCGAGGCGGTCTCACGCCTGGTTCCGGGTGTCGTCGGCGATCCGCAGTCGGTGGTCGAGGATTCCTTTTCCAACCAACTGTTGGACTATCCCTGCTACACCCGGCCCGCCGAAGTCGAGGGGCGTACGGTGCCGGAAGTTCTGCGATCTGGCAACCACGCCAAGATCAGGCGCTGGCGTCTTGAGCGGTCGGTCGAGACGACCGTAACCAGACGGCCCGATCTGATCAAGAAGTACTGGGAGACCTATCCGGACGAGATCCGCAGACTGATCCGGAGGTACGCTCCCGATCTGGCGGAAAGCCTGGATTGATCTGCAAATGCGAGGAGAAACGAGAATGAACCAGGTGAGAAACAACGTCGTCCGCACCCTTGTCGTGATTGTGGCCGTGGCGATTGCATCGACCGCCGGCGCCCAGGGGTTCCGGCCGGAGCCGGTCTTTGGTGTCGCCCTCCAGGCTGATCAAGCACCGATCGTTGTGGGAGGCACTCTTCGTCTGGCAGTCGTCGTCGACATCGACGAGGGGTGGCACATCAACACCGACGATCCCGGGGACGAGTTCATGGTGCCGACCTCCCTCGAGTGGCAGTTGCCCGAAGGATGGCCCGAGGTAGTACAGGACTTTCCCCAGGGTGAGGAAATCACCTTTGATTTCTCTGATACGCCGCTGAGCGTGTGGGAGGAGAAGGTCGTGCTGGTGGGCACGATCTCGGTGCCGGCTGATGCCGTCGGTGCGGTTTCGTTGGCAGTCAGCGTCACCGCCCAGGCGTGCAACAACAGCCAGTGCCTGCCCCCGCTGGCCGTCAAGGCCGAATTCGATACCGAGATTGCCGCCGCCGGTGTTTCTGCCCAGGCAATCAATCAGGAACTCTTTGCAACAGAGGAAACAACCGATGTTGCCGATTCGGTGATCAGCGGAGACGGGAGCGCCGATGCTTCCGGTGATCTGGCCGACCGTTCCCTGCTGCTGTTTCTGATTGGTGTGTTCCTGGCGGGTCTGGCGCTCAACCTGACGCCCTGTGTTTTTCCCCTGATTCCCATCACCGTCGGCTTCTTCGCCCAACAGGCCAAGAATCGGAGCGGAGGCACGTTCTGGATGGCATTTGCCTATGTGATGGGCATTGCCGTCACCTATTCGGTCCTGGGGGTCGTGGCCGCCCTGACCGGACAACTCTTCGGCTCTGCCCTGCAGAGTCCGTGGGTCGTTGGGTCCATCGTATTGGTTCTCCTGGGTCTGGCCGCCTCGATGTTCGGCTTGTGGGAGTTCAAGACCCCGGACTGGGCCCACAAGGCGGCGGGCGCCCGCGGAGGCATCGTCGGTTCGCTCCTGATGGGCCTTGTGATGG
>JAUWTC010000348.1 GCA_030609785.1 Holophagae bacterium | reverse complement strand
TGTTAATATAACATATGCATTTTCAAACAGTTAGGTCCGTTTTCGATGCTCGGTGACGAGAAGAAACTCGACTCTGGCGACCTGTTCCATACATTCAACGTCGATGCCCTCATTCCGGCCAATCACATGCTCAGGAAGATGGACGCGATATTGGACACCTCTTGGGTTAGGAAAGAGGTTGCAGAGTGTTACTCGGATTTGGGCCGAAAGTCGTGGGATCCTGAAGTCATCTTGCGGATGATCCTTCTTGGGTACCTGTACGACCTTTCTGAGGTACGGCTGGTCGATGAGCTCCGGATGCACATGGGATACCGGTGGTTCTGCCGACTCCAGCCGTCTGATCCAGTGCCTGATCGAACCACTTTAGTGAAACTTCGGAACGAGAAATGGAAGAGCGATATCTGGAAGACTCTCCTGGAAAAATCGGTCCAGCAGTGCCAGGAAGCCGGACTGGTTTCGGGCAGACACGTCAGCATCGACGGAACAAAGATCAAGGCCAATGCAGCCATGGCAAGCCTTGAGCCGATTGAGCCAGTGACCTCCCTCGAAGACTATTTGAACAATCGGTATGCTTGGGACAAGGCCGGGGCAGAAGAACCGAAGGAAACAAAGCGCCCAGACGATGATAGCGACCCAACTCCCCAGGGCGGAGTTGACTTCAAGGGTAAATCTCTTAAGAATGATACTTACCGATCGAAGACTGACCCCGATTCCCGGCTTTACCGGAAAAGTGATGGTGAAGGCGCTGGATTGGCATACATCGGCAATCTTTGCCTTGATACCAAATCGCGCGTTGTTCTTGCTGCCGAAGCAAGTCCTGGCCGGACATCGGGGGAATGGATTGCTGGGGCTCATCTCCTCGACGATGTAGCAAAGGTACTTGGGGAAATGCCTCGTATCGTGACTGCTGACAAGGGTTACGGCGTTTCACGATTCTATGAGGAACTCGAGACGCGTGGGATCATTGGGCACATACCGCCGCTCGGCAGGAACGCTGAAACGAAAATCCGAAAATCACATCTGCTTTCGAGAACCGTCGTCCCACTGGACCAGGCCAAACCCCTGCTCAAAAAGCGTCGTGGGATCAGAGGAAGAAACAAGGCTCACCGGCTCAAAAATACCGGCGGATATCGGGTCAGTCGACTCCTTCGACTCAGAGTGGAACATAAAATCGGCGAAGGGAAGGAGTGTCACGGTCTTCGACGGGCGCGACATCGAGGTCTGCCCAAAGTCGATAACCAGGTCAAGATCACCGCGGCGGTTATGAACCTTAAACTGCTCGCGAGACACCTTGGATCGGGACCAAGGGTGGCCTTTTCAAAATTGACTACTGGACATCGTGTTTTATGGCCCGCTTTTCGGCTTCTTGCCCGGACCCTCGTTGGTTTCCTGTCTCTCAGCCCTTTTGATCCCGAAAATGACACATTTCAACCCGCCTATTCTTCACAGGGCTTTTAGCTGTCAGTCGAAGACCGACGCCCCGGCGGGAACGCCGGGGCGTTGTTTTGAGATGCGGATCGTCAGCGTCATCCTTGAACACCGGGTCATCAACAGGATCCTAAGGTCTCTTGCTCGGAAAGGGATCGAGCCGGGGCGAGGGCCTCCCCAAGGGTTCATGGTGGAGGTCTGAGGGCGTTGAGCGCTTGATCGTCGGCGGAAACCGCCCCGCAAGGTCAACAATCGTCGTCATTTACTCCGAATGGGTCCTCGACAGTGGTAGGATGGTTTGGATGAGGAAAAGGAAATCACTATCCCTTGATGGTGACGAGCCCGCTGCCGGGCGCCACTATCCCTGTGTGTTTCGAGGTCTTCGATTTCGGGATGGGCGGCTATGGGGCGGCTTCAGCCCTCCAATGTAGCGCCCGGGCACTGCCTCCCCGGAGGGCTGAAGGTAGCCACGACTGCCTTAGAGGGACCGAGCGGGGGGATAAGCGTGGTTCAGGTCGTGGTAGGCTCGTGGTGTGGGAAAGGAAAATCCTATCCGTCATCTCGCGCTGTTTGATCTATACTGACTCAAACCAGTTGAAGCACAGCGCGGTGACGACGCGGCCCGCTCCAGGATTTCCCACGTCGCGTGCGTTGACGAGGGGGTTTGAATGATGTTACCCCGGGTTGGATTGCTCATCACATCGGCAATGGTGTGTTCGCTGTGGACAACCGGCGCAGGAGCAGCGGTGTGCAATGTGCCATCGGGCCCGCACCCGACCATCCAGGAGGCAGTCGATGACGCGAGCTGCACCGAGGTGGTCCTCGCCGCCCAGACCTTTGTCGAATCGGTGGCCGTGGGCAGGAGCCTCGCCATCAGTGGAGCCTCCACAGCCACGACCATCGTCGAGGGTCGATTCGATGTCACCGGCGCTGCGACCGTCATCGTCCTTTCCGAGATGACGATCACTGCCGCCGCCCCTTCGACGGCCGGTTGCTTCCCCGAGGCCCTCGATGTGACCGCCGGCGCACAACTGACGGGTATCGCACTCGTGGTCATCAACGGAGACGGTGATGCCTGTCTGATCTTCGGTGACGGTTTCGAATCCGGATCGACGTCCGCATGGTCGTCGACGACTCCCTGATGGATACGGAGGATCGATCATGAAATATCGCAGTTTCTTCTGCCTGGTACTCACCTTGACCGCATCAGTGGTGGCCATCACCGCCGTTGCCGACGACAGAGACATCCAAGGAGTGTCCCCGGGGGCTCCGGACCGCGTGGCTCGAGTGAGCTCCGCTTGCCCGACCTTCAATTGGGAGGCATTGGCAGGCGTCGAGTACTACGAACTTGTCGTGTACCGACTCGCCGACGATCTAGCCGATGTGTCAACGGCTGACCTGTCCGGGGCCTCCGAGGTGCTGTACACAATGGTCTCGGGTCGAGCCAACGGTTGGACGCCAGAAGTTGACGACTGTTTCTCAGCCGGCGAACACTACGCGTGGTTTGTCCGTGCGGTTGTCGATGAAGCTGCGGGTGAAACCGGAGAGTGGTCGGCAGCCAGGTTCTTCGAGATCGAGTCGGTGCCGTCACAGCAGCAGGTCCGAGACGCACTGGAGGTGCTCGCCAGGTACGCCGAGTCGGGCGAAGAGGACACGGATCTCGGGACGCTGCTCACCGAGACCGTTGAACCCCCGACTCGCGATGGATCGAGCCGGGCTTCGTCAGCCCGAAAAACCACCACCATGGGTGACCGCTCGGTCATCACGGGCACCGCCGCCATCCGCGGCGAGCAGACGGATTTCACCGGTGAGACCTACGGTGTGGTCGGCCTCAACGCGTCGCCCGACGGCGCCGGGATCGGCGCCGCCAACACCGCCGGCGGTCCCGATCTCGTACTCGACGGCGCGGTGCCGGCCGAACTCAGCGAGGCCAGCATCGACCGGCCCTCAGCCTCGCCCCAGACCTTCAGCTTCGTCAACACCGGCGGCGGCGGGCTGGTACTCGATATCGACGGCATCGAGATCGTCACCACCGCCACCGATCAGGACACAGTGGGCGCTCTGGCCTGCGGCCCCGGCGAGCTGCCCAAGTGGGACGGCGACACCTGGGTGTGCGCCCCCGATCTCGACACGGACACCCTGGCCGGGTTGGCCCCCTGCGGCATCAATGAGGTGGCCAAGTGGAACGGCTCGACCTGGGAGTGTGCTGACGACTCGGACACCCTCACAGAGCTCAGTTGCTCCGCGGGCTATGTGCCCAAGTGGGACCCCGACGGTTGGGGCTGCGCCCCAGACAACGACACGACTTACAGCTTCGGTTCCGGGCTCACGTTGGACAACGGCGAGGTCGTCATCGATCCCGCTGCCTTCACACCGCGGGTTTCGACTCTCGACAAGGTCAGCGGCATCCTCACTGGCCGATTTCCTTCCATCGCCATCGGCGCCGACGGCCTCGGCCTGATCAGCTACCGCGAGGAAATCCCCAACTACGACCTCAAGGTGGCACATTGCG
>JAUWTC010000002.1 GCA_030609785.1 Holophagae bacterium | reverse complement strand
GCCTCCAACAGGAGATCTTAACGCAGGTCGCAGGCCATTAAACCGAAAGACAAATTCACCACAAAGACACGAAGATCGCAAAGAAAGACAATCAAATACAACCCCTTTGTGCTCTTCGTGTCTTCGTGGTTCAGCTTTTTTCTTGTCTGAAGCTGTGAGATGCTGAGCCCTTGACTGGAGGCTCAAGATGCGTCTTCCCCGTGAGTTGGACCCCGTCGAGATACGAGTCTTGGGGTGTTTGCTGGAAAAGGAACTGACGACGCCCGACGCCTACCCCCTGACCCTCAAGGCACTGGTGGCGGCGTGCAACCAGAAATCCAGCCGTTCACCGGTGATGCAGCTGTCCGAGGCCGATGTCCGAGGGGCCCTGGACCGCCTCCACCAGGAGGTTCTCGTCTGGCCGGTGAGCGGGGCCCGCAGCGAGCGCTGGCGCCACGCCCTCAAGCGACAATGGGCGCTGGACGGACCGACCCATGCAGTGATGTGCCTCTTGCTCCTTCGCGGTCCCCAGACCATAGGGGCCATCCGAAACCGGGCCGAACGCATGCACCAATTTGCCGACAACCATGAGATTGAAACCACCCTGGACACCCTGCGCCAAGGCGACGAACCCCTGACCGTTCTGCTGGGCCGCCGCCCCGGCCAAAACGAGGCCAGGTGGATGCACCTGGTCGGGGGCACGCCTGACGAGGCAACCCTGGCCTCGATCGATACAGAATCCAGGGGATCCTCTTTGGCCCAACGAGTCACCGACCTCGAAGACCGCCTGGCAAGGCTGGAGCAGACCCTGAAATCGCAATAGACCGACGCCCAAATCCAAGAGCGCCCAAAACCTCCAACGGGGCGTGCCGGGCATGGCCTTCTTCACCCGGCAGCCCCCCCGGCAACGAAGCCGCTACGAAGAATGCCTTGCCGGGCAACCCCCGGCGACACCCTCAGCGACCGAGTGTTTGCCGACGCCGTAGGCCGCCGAGGTCGTTTCCCGGAGGGGCGATGCTCTCCCGAAGCCGAAACAGACGCCCCTCCGGGAAATGACCGAGCGGGGGCGATGGCAGGCCTTTGAACCAACGGTGCTCTCAATGCGCCCCCGAAGGCCGGGGTTGGATCCAGCGGCAGGGGCAGTGGACCGCGACAGCGTCAGCGGCAGTTGGCAGCGGCAGTTGCAGCGACAGAATCAGCGTCAGCGTCCTGGTTGGGACCCACAGATCACTCCTTCACAACCCCAACGCCTCGATCTCCACCATCCCGGCGTTGACTGCGTCGCGGGCCTGATCCAGAGCTTCACCGAGTTCCTCGTTTTCGGCCAGGGAGGGGTGGAGCCTCAGGTCGACGACGCCTGAGCCCAGATCGAAGGCGTAGACCTTCCCCGTGAAGGTGTCGTCAACAACGTCGGCAACAACGCGGCGGACGGCCTCGGGCACATCGGCAATGATCGACGCGATCACCAGATTGCTGGAGGCAACATGCCTCGGTTGTCCGACCGTCACCAGCCGCACCCCGGAGGCCTCGGCAACCGCCAATAACCCTGAGTTCGGCGACCCCGCCGAATACAGTGCGATGTCCACCCCTGCGTCCGGCAGGGTCTGAATACCGCCAACCCCAGCCGCCAACTCGACCCGACCCCAGGGATACCGGCACCTGAAGCCCTGCTCGAAGCCCGCCTCGATATCGTCCCTTTCCGGGTCCCCGCCCGGGTCCACGATACCGACGGTCGATCCGCCCACAACCGCGGCGGCCACCCCACCGAGGTAGGCCGCGCCGCTGAAAAGAAACTCGATCCGGGCGACATTGGGCTCGACAACCTCACCGTGGTCGAGTACGTAGGCGGTCCGGGGGAACCGGGGCGCCACCGATAACACAGGCCGCTCGAAGCCGGGGCCGACGCAGAGGACGACCTCCAGCCCGTGCCGTCCCGCAGCTTCAAGGGCCGACCGCCGCTCCTGGGCTGTGTGGACCCGAATCGATGTGGTCACCGCGCCGAAAGTCTCCCGAAGGAGACGCTCAATCTCCGCCTGGCCCTGGTCCCATTCGTGATCCGCATCGCCCTGGACAACCACGTGAACACGCAACGGCGACGGCTTCAAAGGGGCCTCCGGACGACAACCTGCCACCGAGACCAGCACTACCACGACGGCCACTGCGCGACGAAACCATGGCGAGAGACGTTTCACCCTTCTATTGTAGGCCCCTCTGCTACCATCGTTCCATGAGACTGGAATCACTGGTTGCCGAGTTGGACACGCTGCTCGAGGTCGACGGCATTCGCGACTACTGCCCCAACGGTCTTCAGGTCGAAGGCAAGCCCGAGGTTCGCAGGGTGGTTACCGCCGTTTCAGCCTCACGGGCCCTTTTCACAAGGGCCGTCGATCACGAGGCCGACGCGATCCTGGTGCACCACGGAATCCTGTGGAACGGCACCGAACCTCCCCGCCTGGTCGGTTCCTTCAGGGAGCGGGTACGCCTGCTGCTCGAGGCTGACATCTCTTTGCTGGCCTATCATCTGCCTCTCGATCGCCATCCCGAGGTGGGCAATGCCGCCCAACTGGCCTCCCGTCTGGGCCTTGAGTCCCTGGAACCTTTCGGTGACCACGGCGGACAGTCGGCTGGCGTGTGCGGCGTGTTCCACCAACCGATTGACGCCGAGACCTTCTTCGACAGCGTAGCCGTCGTCTGCAACCGCGAGCCCCAGGTCTTCGAAGGCAACCGGCGAACGATCAGCTCGGTAGGGATTGTCACCGGCGCGGCCGAACGCGAGTACCATCAGGCGGTCGCTGCCGGTCTCGATGCCTTCATCACCGGAGAGGCGACCGAATGGGTCTTGCACCAGGCCGCGGAGGACGGCGTCCACTATCTCGCGGCAGGCCACTACGCCACCGAGACCTTCGGCGTCCAGGCGCTGGGACGCCACCTCGCCGCGCACTTCGGTCTGGACGTCGAGTTCATCGACATGCCCAATCCGGTGTAGGGAAAAGCTATCAGCGATTAGCTGACAGTTTCAATTCACCCAATCCCCATCGCCATCAATCACGTCGAACTTCCGTTTCCGTTTGAGCCTGGCCAGTTTGGCCTCGGTCACTCGCCTTCGAAAACGGAGTTGGAGGTTGGTCAATGCCCTCTGGAGTCCCCCGGGCTGCAGCAGGGCCCAGGTCAGGCCGACGGCAACGCAGAGGCCGACGAATCCGGCGAAGTCCTTGGTGTTGAGAAAGCCCATGAAGGCGAAGAGGACCTCGAGGGCAAGAAACCAGCGAGCTTTGACCGGAAGAACGAAGAACAGGAGGATGGTTGCCTGGCCGTACAGGGTGGCGAAGGCCGCGATCATGACGGTGATCAGCATGAACTGGCCCTGCATCAGGACGAAGGCGTTCGGAGAAGCCATGCCGGTCAGCATGCCCGCCCCCCTCACGAGGGCCGCAGCAACACCCGCCGCAGTTACCACCTGGACCAACAGCGACCAGAAGTTCTTCCGCCCCAGTCTGACGAAGACATCACGGCCGAACCAGAAAAGGATCAGTAACGAGAGCAAAAACCATAATGACGGCGGCCCGAAGCCACAAAAGGCGTAGGTGACCACCTGCCACAGCGCACCCCGATAGACCAGCGGACCCAATCGAAAAATTGCCGGGATGATGGCCGTCGCATTGAAAAACTGGAGGACGAAGGTCCCAAAAACGACGGCCATTAGAATCAGAATGTCCTGAGGCGGAGGGCCACCGGCCAAGCCGAAGGTCCCGCCTTGGCCACCCCGGCCCCAGGGGTCCCGCGACGCCCTCATCGTCCCGACTCCTGCTCCGATACCGCCGGCCATTGCAACTGTGACGCCCGGAGTCCACGATCCAGCAAGACCTCACCCCGATGATCCCTGACCTGGAGTTTCAACAGCGGATCATCCAGCGTGGTGTCAGCCTCGATCCAGGCGAAGAGTTCGAGAATCGACTTTTCGGGGTCCCCGGTGCAGAACTGACGAAAAGGAACGGCGTCCCCACAGGCCCGCGCTCGCTGAAAAAGTGGGCTGGTCACCAGCTCAAAGAGGCCGTACCCCCCACGATCCTCCAGCCACGGCAGACGGAAGAGCTCGCTGCGATGCACGTCACCGCTGAGCAAAACGACCCCGCCGACCCGATATCGGGCAATGGCATCCATCAGCCGCTCTCGCTCCGCCGGATAACTGACCCACGCGTCTTCCTTGCGCGAATTGTCGTTGAATGGAGAGCCGTTGACGACGATCTTGAACACCGCTTTCGAGCCTGCCAGCCGATCGACCAGCCAGTCGAACTGCCGATCTCCGAGCATCGTCGCCGACTCCGGTTCAGCCAGCGCCGCCGTTGTCGGTGTCCGCCATGTCTGATCGTCGAGCAAGATAATGTCGACATCACCCCACTGCTGAGCCCAGTACACGCCCTCACCATTGGCCCCGAAGGAGGGGTTTGGCGTGAACGCCTTGAAAACCTCGCGCGCCTGTCCGAGAACGGGGTTGTCCCGGTCGCCGTTGTCCATCCCGGTATCGTGGTCGTCCCAGGTGGCCACCCAGAAACTCTTCCGGGCCATAGTCTCAAAATCGCGGGTCTCGCGGAAGCTCTCGTAGGACAAAGCCATGGCCTCGGAAGCCCGCCTGCGAAACTGGTCGCCGAGGTCCTCCAACAGGCGCTGACCCTCCTCACTCGGCGAGGCCTCGTACCTCTCCCGCGCCTCATTCCAGAGGTCGTCCTCGACCCAGAGCAGGCCGTCGGCGTACGGCGTGTCCCCAAGCGCCAGGAAGAGATCCGGACCGGAGTCGGCGATCGCCGACCAGACGCCGGTCTTGAAGCGGGCCCAGTGATTGGCGCCGCTGCCCGCGGCCATGATGACGCGCGTCGGGGCGCCGGAGGGCGGCGGAGTACGAAACACCGCATCTTCGTGCTCCCACATCGTGCCGTCTGCCGTTTCGACCTGGTACCGATAGCGTCTTCCCGGCTCGAGTCCCTCAAGCACGACGGTGGCCATCAGCCGCGCCTCCGGTTCCAATGCCACCCACGGCGACTGGATCTCGGCGCCGGGCCTATCAACATCGACCGCCGTGACCCTGATGGTCCTCGACACGGAAGCCTGCAGCCACACGGCCACCGAGGTCGGCGACGGACTGCCCAAGACGGGACCCCGGACGATTTCGGCCAGTTCGACTCCCCAGACAAGCCCCCATGAAGTACCACAGATCACCGCAGCCAAGATCCAACCGAATCGTTTCATCACGGGAGGATACAGGAGTTGCCGGGAATCTCCTCGGGCATCTTTGTGTTAAAATCAGCAGAGACCTGAGTGAAACTCGCTCAGGTCTCATGAGGAGCCTGTTACATGCCCGAATTGATCACACTTCCCGTCATTCCACTCCGCGAAGCGGTTCTTTTCCCTGGCGTAACGTCGCCGATTGCTGCCGGCCGACCGGGAACCCTTCACGCCATCGAAGCTGCCCTCAAAAGGGACCAGAAGCGTATCTTCGTCGTTGCACAACGGGAAAACGTGGACGACGCTTCGCCGGACCTTCTCTACACGGTCGGAACCATCGCCACCATCGGCCCGGTCCAAAGAGGACCGGCCGGGATGCGCCTCCTGCTGACCGGCGATGCCAGAGGGTCGGTCATCCGGTTTGAGAACGAGGGCGGCTATCTGGTTGCCGTCTTTCAGGAGACCGATGAAATCCTTCCCCTCGATCCCGCCGCTCCGTCATTCCAGGCCCTCTACCGCGAGACCCGGGAACGTGCCGCAGAACTGGGCCACCGCGCCGGGCTCCCCAAGGAAGCCGTCGAGCAGTTCCTCGCCGAAAATGCGGACGCCGGCCGTCTGACCGATCTCGTCGCGGGCCACCTCGACCTCAAGGCCTCCGAGGCACAGACCCTCCTGGAGACCCTGGACGTCGAAGAACGCATGCGCCAGGTCTTGGTTCTCATCCAACGACAGATCTCGGTACTCGACGCCCAGGAGGACATCAAGAGCCAGGTTCAAGAAGAGCTGGGCGACCGCCAACGCGAGGTGTACCTGCGTCAGCAGTTGAAGACCATCCAAAAAGAGCTGGGTGACGATACCGGGCGGGATGATCTGGACGAACTCAAGGAGCGGCTGGCCGAGTTGGAATTGCCGGCCGTCGCCCGGAAGGACGTCGACCGGGAAATGGGGCGCCTCGAGAGAATGGGGCCCGAAGGCATGGAAGCCCAGGTCATCCGCACCTACTTGGAAACCGTGTGCGAACTTCCGTGGGTCTCGAGGAGCGAGGAACGTCTGGACATGGATGCGGCCTCTGACATCCTCGAGGAGGATCACTACGCCCTTGGCGACGTCAAGGACCGGATCCTCGAGTTCCTCGCCGTGCGCATCATGCGCCTGCGGCGGCATCAACCGAATGATGCAGCGGAGACCGCCGAGGTCGAATCCTCGTCAGAGACGACGGCAACCGTCGAAACTGAACCCGACCGAAACCCCATCCTGCTGTTCGTCGGGCCGCCGGGCGTCGGCAAGACTTCGGTGGCCAAATCCATCGCCCGCGCTATGGGCCGAGAGTATGTCCGAATCTCCCTGGGCGGTGTCCGTGACGAGGCCGACGTCAGAGGCCACCGCCGCACCTACGTCGGGGCGATGCCGGGGCGAATCATCCAGGGCATGAAACAGGCCGGGGCCCTCAATCCGGTGTTTCTGTTGGACGAAGTCGACAAGCTGGGCATGGGCCACCAGGGAGATCCCAGCGCGGCCTTGTTGGAGGTTCTCGATCCCGCTCAGAACGACACCTTCGTCGACCATTACCTCGGCGTCCCCTTCGATCTGTCCGAAGTCCAGTTTATTTGCACTGCCAACTATCTCCAGAACATCCCGGGACCGTTGCAGGACCGGATGGAAGTCGTCGATTTTGCCGGCTACACCGAAGCCGAGAAGCTGGAAATCGCACGACGATTTCTCACGCCACGTCAGATTCGACAGGCTGGTCTGAGCGGCGAACAGATCACCTTCGCCGATGATGCGGTCAAGGAGATCATCTCCCGACACACCCGGGAAAGCGGAGTGCGCCAGTTGGAGCGGGAGATCGGCCGACTAGCCCGTAAAGTCGCTCGAAAGATCGCCAGCGAGCAGGTCCTGACGGTGGACGTCAACCGGGACCAGGTCCAGGAATTCTTGGGACGGCCCAAGGTTCACCCGGAACACGCGGCCGAGGCCGACCAGGTCGGCGTGGTCACCGGCATGTTCTACACGCCGGTCGGTGGCGACATCATGTTCGTTGAGGCCTCCCCGATGCCAGGCAAGGGTGAGCTCGTACTGACGGGTCAACTGGGCGATGTCATGAAGGAGTCTGCTCGTGCCGCCTGGACCTACGCCAAGGCCCACGCCGAGGAATTGGGTATCAACGCAGAAGCCTTTCAACAGGACGTGCATATCCATGTGCCCGCCGGCGCCATTCCCAAGGACGGCCCGTCGGCCGGCGTCACGATGGCAACGGCCCTGGTTTCCGCCCTGGCCGGACACCCCGCACGGCACGATGTCGCCATGACCGGCGAAATCACCCTTGCCGGGCGGGTGCTGCCGATTGGCGGCGTCAAGGAGAAGGTCCTCGGGGCGGTCCGAGCCGGCATCTCGACGATCATCCTGCCGGCAAAGAACGAGGCCGACCTGGAAGACCTCCCCGAGGACATCCGGTCTGAGTTGAAGATCCATCTGGTCGAGCACCTGGGAGAAGCCCTGGCGTTCTCACTGAGGGGTGCGCGATTGGTCGATGGCCGGTTGAAGTTTGAGTGAGGGAGGCCTCACCCGTGAGAATCACGGGTGAGGACCGAAACTGGAAACTGGAACGTTCAATCGAGATCAGGGACTTGAAACACATCCCTGGTCCCTAATCCCTAATCCCTTAAAGGGTGAAACCTGAGACCTCAGGGAGAGGTCCAGTTTCCAGTTTCGAGTATCTAGTTTCCGGTTTCCCTCTCCCCCGCCTCAATCACTTCCACCTCTCCGAGGATCGGAGGATGCTCTCGAGGATCGACCACCAGCGCCGGCCGATGGTCGATCTCCAGACGGTAGTTGTGGTCATCGACGGTCCGAACCGGCTCACCCAAGGGATCGAATACATAGTTCCCGGCGCCGGAAAAGTCCTCGCCTGAAAATACCGATCCCGCCACGCAGCAACCCGCTACCCAGACGGCGTTCTCGATCGCCCGGGCTCGAAGCAGGGTCTGCCAGACATGATCACGTCGCCACGGCCACCAACCCGGAATAACCAGGAGATCACAGCCCCCTTCCAAGGCCAGCGCCCGGGCCTGCTCTGGATAGCGGAGGTCGTTGCACACCATGAAACCAATCCTGAACCCCTTCCAGTCAAGGGCGACGTACCGGTCTCCGGGCGACCAGAACTCTCCTTCCCGATTGGGGTGAAAAAGGTGGATCTTGTCGTAGGAGGCCAGAGGCTCACCACCGAGCCACACCGTCAGTCGGTTTCGGCCCCCTTCGGAGATCGTCCCGAAAACGCAGAGCACCTCCGGAAAAGACCGAGAGGCCGTGGCGAAAACCTCCCGAGCCACCGCGGCATCGACCTCACGGCGATACCCCGTCAGGCACAGTTCGGGAAGGACTGCAATCGCCGCGCCGTCCATGGCTGCCCGGCAGACCTCCTCCTTGACCCGTTTGAGATTGGTTTCGACATCGAGGCACACCCATCGGGAGAGAAAGATCCTCATGGGTTTATTATCCACTAGTTTGCATGGCTCGCAGGTGGGAGGTCAGAAAGGCAGCTGTTGAGACTCGCCCGGGGATAAAAAACGTCGAAAATACTAACCGATTCCTGATCTTCTAGTTGAATCTCACACTGACCCTGATGGTCGTTTCTGTCGGCTCCCCGGCGAGGGTCGCTGGTTGGTATTTCCATTGTTTTGCTGCGTTTATCGCAGCCTGGGTAAGCCCAAACCCGAGTTCCGTGAGGGCGTACGCATCAGTAACGTTGCCGTCGGCATCGATCAGCAACTCCAACACCACCGTCCCATGGGCTTTGGCACGGCGGGCGGAACTCGTGTACCTGGGTTCAACGAATTTGATTCGTTGGGGAGATACGAGCAGCAAAAGAACCCGGACGCCCACGAGTTCATAATTCGAGGAAACATAGCCGATTGCCCCGGGGTTCTTGCTGACGAAATCCACCACTTCGGCATCAGAAGCAACGACGAGCGGCGGTTTTGCGCGCCCCGAAAAAATCTGCTGATGAAGAAAACTCTCTACACTGGCCACGGATTTCTGGTGAATTTCTTTCGAAAAAGAATCTCGAATCGGCGAACCGGCCTTCAAATCCACCGGCCTAACGACCGTTTTGTCACCCCACTTTTTTGTCTTGGTCAGGAACATATCCGAAACCTCGAGGTAGTCCATTGACCGGGTCGGGTTTTCGGGATGAACAATAACCAGGAAATCCACCCGGTCCTGGCCGACGACCCAATCGGCGAAACCTACCGCCGCCAATACGATCATGAACATC
Organism: Holophagae bacterium; assembly: GCA_030609785.1. GTDB lineage: Bacteria > Acidobacteriota > Thermoanaerobaculia > Thermoanaerobaculales > Sulfomarinibacteraceae > DAOWGJ01. The sequence continues at coordinate 9,859 of JAUWTC010000002.1, read as the reverse complement.
GCCAACGGTCGCATATTCAGTCCTTTCACTCAGATAACAGCGAATCCGTTCCGCCCCTTTGAGCAGGGGCCACAAGGAAACCACTCCACAACGTTCTCCCATTTATCATAACTCAGTGCCCCGGCCGTCTATTCGCCGCACAGACAGATATTCCCGGGGCCTCAAACTGCCAAGCTCAGCGATCCGTGATGGTATCGTTGTAGCGAGAGTCGAAAAAAAGACGATGGAGGGGCAACAAATGATGAAGGATCTCCGCTTTGGCTACAAGATTATTTCGATGCCGGCCGTCGCGACTCTCGGCTTTATTCTGATCCTGGTTACCAGCCTGTCGGCGGGCCTCAGGTCAAAGGCCGTATTCGATGATATTCAACACGGATACGTGCCCGCACTTCAGCTCTTTCAACGGTTGGGTTTCGAACTGGAGCAACTGCAGCGAGGGCTTCAGGACGCTGTCTCCGCGGCCGATGCTGACCTGCTTGCAGAAGCCGATCTGATTCGTGACAACATTGTGTTGGGTTTCGAAACCGCTCGGGAGAATCCGACACTGGAGGAGTTCAGGGTTGCCGCCCTCGAACAGGAGTTTCTCGAATACTACGAAAATGCCGGCGCAACAACGTTGCGCATGGTAGACGGGGAATTCGGCAGCGATGTGCTGGCGGCAATAGAACTGATGAGAAGCCAGTACAACGGCATTCGGGAGTCCCTTACCGAGGTGACCGAACGTGCAAGGCAAGACGTGGATGATGCCTTTGTGCGTGCCCAGGGGATCCAACGACGCACGACGATCACAAGTGTGGTCGTTGTCCTGGTGGCCTTCATCGCCCTTGGTGTCATCTCGTTGTTCGTCAGCCGTTATGTGACCGGTTCGCTCGGAATTACAATGGCAAAGGCGAATCTGATGGCCGAAGGCGACCTGACACAACGTTTTCGGGCAACCAACCGCGACGAGCTCGGTCTCACGACGGATGCGTTGGACCGGTTGTTTGTCAAGGTCAAGGACGTGTTGGAGACGACGAGTACCAATTCGATCGCACTCGCAGGTGCCTCCGAACAGTTCTCCGACTTGAGCACGGAAATAAACACAAATGCCGAGGAGACCTCCTCTCAGGCAAATGTCGTTTCAGACTCTGCGGGACAGGTCAACGACAACATCCAGAGGATTGCGATCGCAGCGGAGGAGTTGTCGGCTAACGTGAGCGAGATCGCCACCCAGGCGACCCTGGCAGCGCAGATCGCCGGTTCTGCTGTCGAGGTGGCCGATGACACGAACGAAACCATTGTCACACTTGGGGAAGACAGTGCCAAAATCGGTAAAGTCATCAGCGTCATTACCTCCATCGCGGAGCAGACAAATCTCCTGGCCTTGAATGCCACAATCGAGGCGGCCCGTGCCGGTGAGGCGGGAAAGGGGTTTGCCGTGGTTGCGAGTGAGGTCAAAAAGCTGGCCCAGGGAACTGCAATGTCGGCCGAAGAAATCCGGGAACTGATCGGTGCGATTCAGACCAGCTCGGAGAGTGCTACCGAGGCGATCGGAAAAATCAGTGGGGTCATCACCAAGATCTATGATATTCAGTCAGTGATCGCAGCCGCGGTCGAAGAACAGACTGCCACGACCGCCGAAATCGGGCGGAACATTTCCCAGGCGGCGGAGGGCAGTTCGGAGATCAGCGGCAGTATCGCAGGAGTGGCCGAGGCAGCCGAGGGAACCAGTAGCATGGCATCCTCCATGCTGGCGGCCGCAGCTGAACTTTCGAGAATGGCATCTGAACTCAAAACTACCGCAGGCCAGTTCAAATATCGCGACGAAACCGGGTGAATCGGTGCCAGTGAGCCGATGGGTGCAATGCGTGCCACCCTTTCCCATACCTGCCTGCTTTCCGTCAATGTGGGGCACGCCGAGGATAACCTTCAGGCCTGAACGACATCGTGAGGTACGAGGAGTTGTGCCAGCAGCTCCTCGGCACGCTTCCTGTTCTTGGTGCCCACGAACATAACCTTGCCCGTTGGGTGGACCTGCAGTTGCAGGCCCCCCTCTGAGGTCAGCAGCAGCTCTCCATCCCGCTCGCTGGAGCGGCCCTCCTTCGACCAGGCCACGGCCAGCCCCTCCAGGTCGATCTGCGCACCTCGTGGAAAGGCGATTTCCACCGTGTTCTTTCCACAAAGCCGCGTCGTGCAGAAGTGCTCTTGAATGCGGATCCCGGTCTCGTTCGTGGCGTTGAACGCCAGGTGCTCCTCGATGATCTCCCGCCCGATCTTCTCGCGGTCGAGTCGCAGCTCGATGGCCCGGTCCAGGGGGAGCCCAAACCGGTCGATGACGTTGCCGACGATGGGCAAATCCCGGACGAACGAGGTGAACATGAATGTGTGGAAGGCCGCCATGCAGAAAGGCTGGTGTCCAATGCACGTGGTGATGTTCAGTCTCTCCAGGAACTCGGGGCCGACGCTGAAGCCACGCTCGACGAGCTCCGCGCGGCGACCGAGACGGCCGCCCGACTGGGCGTAGACCGGGCTGAAGTACTCGATGCCGAATGAGGCGAAGTAGTCCTTGGCCACCCGCAGGAACTCAGGCCGCTCGAGGAAGAGCCTCCCCTGGTCGATGTTGGTACCGTCGCACACCCGGTCGATGCCGTGGTCCAAAGCGTAAATGATGGCCGCCGTCTCCATGGAGAGGCGACAGCACAGGTCGAAGGAGAGCGTCGAGCCCGACTCCTTGACGATCTCCCACAGAGGGCTGCGCAGCCGCTCGAACAGCTCCGTGACGTAGATGATCTCGTGGTGGATCTTCTCAGCGCCGTACATGCCCTCGAGTTCAACGGCGTGCTTCGCCGAGTTCTCGACCTTGATGCAGATACCGTTGCAGAAAGTCACCAGGTGGAGCCTGTCGACCTCACCCTCGTCGAGGATCCGCGCCGCTGCCAGCGTGGTGTCGGTCCCTCCGGTGAACATCATCACGAGTTCGCTCAAGGTGCGGCTCGATGAAATTCCTTCGGTCTTAATGTCTACTGACATCTGGCTCCTTTACAGTAACAAGAAATGGAGAGACGCGAGTGGCTCGCGGCCGTCACTTTTCCCCTTTGGTTCTGTTGACCATACCCAACCCATCGCTGAGGCGCTCGATGAAGCCCCGTTGGCGCTTGAGCACCTCGCGGAGCGCGCCGAGAGCAAAGTCTACCTCTTGCGCCGTGTTCGTGCAGCCCAGGGAGAAGCGGACGGCGCCCTGTGCCTGCGCCTCGCCGATGCCCATGGCCGCCAGGACATGGGAGGGCTCTGACGCCCCGGTGGTGCATGCGGCGCCGGTCGATACCGCAACACCGTGCAGGTCAAGGTTGGTCACGAGCGACTCGTTGTTCTCGCCGGGAAAGCAGACCGTGAGCGTGTTGTGGAGCCTGTGTCGTTTGTCGACGAGGATCTCCGCGTCGGGCGCGATGCGGAGCAATCCGCGCTCCAGTCGGTCGACCAAGGAGGCGATGTAGCCGGCGTTCTCGTCAATGCTCCGCCGTGCCAGGCGAGCGGCGACGCCCAAGCCGACGATGGCGGGCACGTTGTAGGTGCCGGGACGGATGCCATCCTCCTGTGCGCCCCCGTGCACCAAAGGCTCCACCTCGACCCCGTCGCGCACATAAAGCGCACCGACCCCCTTGGGGCCGTAGAGCTTGTGGGCCGACAACGTCAGTAGATCCACGCCTAGATCGTTCACGTCGATATGCATCTTCCCAACGGTCTGCACGGCGTCGGTGTGCAGGATGATGTCGCACTCGCGCAGCCTCCGGCCGAGTTCGCCGATGGGCTGGATCGCGCCGGTCTCGTTGTTGGCGTGCATCACGCTGACCAGCACCGTCGTCGGCCGCAGCGCATCGACGATGGCGTCGGGATCGACCCGTCCGTCGGCATCGACATCGGCGTAGGTGATGTCAAATCCACGTCTCTCCAGCGCCACGGCGGCCCGGAGGACAGCGTGGTGTTCCACACGACTGACCACGATGTGCTCTCCGTGCTCGCGCCGGGCCATGCCGGCGCCGATGACGGCGAGGTTGTTTGCCTCGGTGCCACCGCCCGTCAGGATCACCTCCTCGGGGCTCGCCCCGAGGAGCGCGGCGATCTCCTCGCGCGCCCGCTCCACGTCGCTTCGAGCACGAAGCCCGGGAGCGTGGGTGCTCGAGGCGTTGTGCCACCTCGTCTCCATGGCGGACGTCATCTCTTGGAAGACCTCCCGATGAAGGGGCGTCGTGGCGTTGTGGTCGAAGTAGATCGTCATGGGCCGGTGTCCTCGGCGCCAAGCTACACGAATCTCCGAAGAAGGAGAAACGGTAACAGCGCCGAAGGGGTCAACTCCAGGTCACCAGGTATTCGGTGTCCGTTGGACCATGCTTGATGATCGTGACCTCTGGGGTCACGCCGGCGGACTCGAGGACGGCGTCGATGACCCCCTGCCAACCGAGGGGTCGATAGGGATTGTTCCGAAACCGAAACGAGATCTCATTCTCTCCTCTGTCCTCGAATTCGATCTTCATGCCCTTCATGACAGTCGACATCAGGCGGACCGATGCCTTGACGATCCTCTTCGGGTTTTTTCCGACCAGGGCGAGGGCAGTCCTGCCAATCGCGCTTTTGGCAAAAGTCTCGTAGTTCATTCGGCCGAATTTGTAAAAGGCGCCGTCATCGGACCGTTGCCACAAGATTTGGGCGACCTTCTCCTCTGTACGAATTTGAACCTCGACAGGGTAGTCCTTGAAGTACGCGAGCTTCAGGCTTTTGTAGCTCACCCCGAGATCCTCCTCCAAGCACGCGAACTCCTGCTCGCTCAGCTTGCCTCTCACGAGGTCGAGAAGGTTGGCGATGATGAACCCCTTGATCGTAACCTGGTCCATGTCCTTCTCTCTCATCCTTCCGTCTTCATCCTTCCGCCTTCATCCTTCATCCTTCATCCCTCAATCCGCCAGCCGCTCCCAAATCTCGTCGAACCCCCGGTGGTGTTCGGCGAAGGCTCCCACCACCTGCGGGTCAAAGAGACCCTCGACCTTCATCCGGTCGTCCCCTTCGAGCAGGGTCCTCCGCGTCGTCTCATGGTCGAATCCCGGTTTATAGGGCCGCTGGGAACGCAGCGCATCGTAGATGTCGGCAAGGCTGACGATTCGAGCCGCAAGGGGAATTTCCCGACCCCTGCGACCGTGGGGATAGCCGTTACCGTCCCATCGTTCGTGGTGGTTGAGCGCGATCTCCCCTGCCATCCGGAGACGATCCGAAGCCGTGAGGATTCGATAGCCGTAGACCGGATGCCTTTTCATCTCATCCCGTTCTTCGTCGGTCAAGGGCCCCTTTTTGCGCAGAATTGCCATATCAATGCTCATCTTGCCGACGTCGTGAAGCTGGGCGGAGTACCGAATCTCGTCGCAAAAGGCCTTCGGAACACCGAGAATCTCTGCGAGGAAGTAGGCGTACTCGTTAACCCGCTCGACATGGCGAGCGGTGTTCTCATCGTGCACTTCCGCGGCCCGGGCAAGCAGTCGGATCGACAGTTGGAAGGCATCCTCGGTTTCGTCCTTGAGGGCGGCGATTTTCTCCCGTTGGGCCTTGAGTTGGGCGTTGCGCTTCTTCAGCCTGAGGTTCTGGGCCTCGATCTTTTCGGTCATGTCCGCGCGCACGATCGCCGACCCGACGATGTGGTTGAAGGGCACGATCAAATCGGCCTGCTCCGCCTCGAAGGACAACGGCCCCTCGCCGTCCCGGCCCCTTCGGTTGATCAGCTGGACCACGCCGATCACCTTGCGGTCGTGGTTGAGAAGCGGGAAGGACAGCATCGTGCGGCTGCGATAACCGAGATTGAGGTCGAAACTCGGGTCGAAAGTGTAGGGAACATCGGCCGAGATTTCGTAGAGATCGTCGACGAAGACCGTTTCCCCGGTGATCGCGGTAAAGCCCGCAATCGACGACTGGCTGACCGGCACGACGATTTGGGCGGGTTCCAGCGGCACGACGTCGTTTTGGGCGTTCGATGCCTCGAGGCGACGTGTCCCGCCGCTTCCGCGCACCAGGAAGATCGTGCCGGCTTCTGCTCCGGTCACCTGGCGACTCTTCAGCAACACCCGGCGAAGGAGTTCCTCGATCGGTTGAGGTCTCGAGACCTCGATGAATTCCAGGAACTCGTGAAGGACGTTCAAGGGACCTCCCTGTCACTCCCCAACCCGGGTCCATACGGTCGAACGGCCGAAAAGGGACACACCGATGTATCCCCGCACCTTGAGTCGCTCACCCTTGAGCCGCATCTTGCAGCGGTAGGTCTTGCCGTTGTTGGGGTCATAGATCGTGCCGCCGGTCCACTTGTTTCCCGACCGGACGAAGCCTTCGAGGATCACCAGCCCATGGGTCGGCCTGGACCTCAGGGCCGGATCGGGGTTTTCCCGATCAACCTTGGCCTTTCCCCCCATGCCCTGCTCGTCATCGGAGTCGTACACCGGTTCCGCCAGCCACACCAGTCGTCCGCTGTAGCCGTCGCCCTTTCGGGTGATCTCCACGTGGGCCTGACCGCCCTCGTCATCGGGGGGGGTTGCCCACAGACCGAGAAGGGGATCGACGTCGCCGGCCTGCAAAGGCACGACAAAAGCCATGGTTACGATCAACAACATCATAATTCGCATTTGATTCTCCCGTGAAAGCATCGATCCCATTATACGGTGGGAAAAATTATGAATCCCGTATTCCCCATTCATCCTTCCTCCGCTATCCTGCATGGTCATGATTACGCTGACCAATATTTCCAAGCAATTCGGCGCCCAGAACCTGTTTGAGGACGTCAACCTCCAGCTCGACCCCGGCAACCGTTATGGCCTGGTCGGGGCCAATGGCTCCGGCAAGTCGACGCTGCTGCGCATCATCACCGGCGATGAGGAAGCCAGTTCCGGCAAAGTGGCCATGCCCCGGAACCTGACGCTGGGCGTGCTCAAGCAGGATCACTTCGAGTACGAGAACACGCCGATTCTGGAAGTCGCGATGATGGGCCACCAGGGCCTGTGGCAGGCGATGGAGGAAAAGGAGGCCGTCCTCGCAGCCGAGCCCTTCGATGCTGACCGCTACGGCGATCTGGAGGACTTGATCCTCAGCCACGACGGCTACGCATTCGAGGCGCGCTGCGCAGAGATTCTCGAAGGCCTTGGCATCCCGACCTCTCAGCACCGGCTGCCGCTGTCGACCCTGTCCGGCGGATTCAAGTTCCGCGTGCTTTTGGCCCAGACCCTGGCCTCCAACCCCGGCTGTCTGCTACTCGACGAGCCGAACAACCACCTCGATATCCTCTCCATTCGATGGCTCGAGACATTCCTGGTGGATTATCCAGGCTGCGCCCTGGTGATCTCCCACGACCACCGGTTCCTCAACACTGTCTGCACCCACATCCTCGACGTTGACTACCGCACCATCACCCCCTACACCGGTAATTATCGGCGCTTCGAGGCGGCCAAGGTCGAGAATCGCAATCGCAAAGAGTCCGAGATATCCAAGAGGGAGAAACAAATCGCCCAGCACAAGGCGTTCGCCGATCGGTTCCGCGCCAAGGCTACCAAGGCCCGCCAGGCTCAGAGCAAGCTCAAGGCGATAGAGCGCATCGATCTCGAGGAGCTGCCGCCCTCGTCCAGACGATATCCAAAATTCGGTTTCGCCCAACGCCGCCCCAGCGGCAAGACCGTGCTCGAGATTTCCGGACTGGACAAGGCCTACGGCGACAACCGCGTACTCAAGGGCGTCGATCTGATGGTGCGCAGAGGCGACCGCCTGGCGATCATCGGACCCAACGGCATCGGCAAGTCGACCCTCCTCAAGATCCTGATGAACGTCATCCCCGCTGATTCCGGAGAGGTTCTCTGGGGCCATGAAACCCATCCCGGCTACTTCGCCCAGGATCACAAGGACATTTTCGGAGACCGCAAGGGCACAGTCGAGGGCTTCCTCGGCGAGGCGGCGGCGGGCCGCGATACCGGTTGGGTGCGGGGCCGCCTGGGCCGTGTACTCTTTTCGCGAGAAGAGGTCGAGAAGAAACTCGGCGCACTCTCCGGCGGTGAGGCCACCCGCCTGATCTTCGCCCGCCTCTCGGTCGATGAACCCAACGTTCTGGTCCTTGACGAACCGACCAACCACCTCGATCTCGAGGCGATCGAGGCGCTGGTCGAGGCCCTGGAGGCCTACGACGGCACGATCATCCTGGTCTCGCACGACCGTTGGTTCGTCTCCCTCCTGGCCAACCGTATCCTCGAGATTACCCCTGACGGCATGAACGACTTCAGGGGCTCCTACGAGGAGTACCTGGAGCGCTGTGGCGACGACCACCTGGACTCCCGTGCCGTACTGAAGAAGACCCGAGAGGAAAAGAGACAAAAGAAAAACCGAAAGAACGGCGATCAGGGGCAACCGCCCGACGACGAAAAGCAGCGGCTCAAACGTCAAAAAGACCTGAAACTCAGGCTCGGCGTCGTCGAGAACGCCATCGAAGAGGCCGAGAAAAAGATAGAGAACCTCGACGCCCTTTTCTGTCAGGCCGATTTCTACGACACCCGGAACGAAGCTGAGATTCGGCGACTGGCGGCAGACCGCGACACCCTCAAGTCCGAGGTCGAACACCTGACGGCAGAATGGGACGACCTGGGCGCTGAAATCGAGGCGTTGGGATAGGACGTAGGGGCACGGCGTGCCGTGCCCGGGTTGGATCAGTCACTCAAGGGAAAAATTGTATCGAAGTGCGGCACCAATCCTGTCGAGGCTCTTCCGTCCCATCCGGCCAACCGGCCGAACCTTGCTTTCTCCAGGCGGCGGCCTCAGTCGAGAACCCGTACCGGAGGCTTGAATGGTGGCCAGCTGAGAACAGTTGATGACAGACCGGTGAGGAAGCCCACTTTCCTCGGCTTCGATGATCACGACAAAGGGATAAGGCTTGGGTGGAATCGTCCGGGTGATTGCCGCAACCACTGTTGTTGGACTGAAGCGGTTGCCGACATCGTTTTGAACAACAGCCGCAGGTCTGAGTCCTCCCTGTTCGCTGCCCTTGACGGGATCGAACTCGACCCAGTAAATCTCGCCCCTAGAGATGCTCATCATATTCCCTGCCGATTGCCTCTGCCACGGCAGACCCACTGGCCGCGGAAAATTCTTGGGCTTCCGACCCAAAGTAGCGGTACCCCTCTGCGGCCAGGCGTTCCAGTTCCCGCTCCCGCACCTCGTTGAGCACGGAGCTGATGAAACTACTCCGTGTCGAACCGGTCTTCTTGGCCATACGATCGGCGAACGCCAATAACTCCCCCGACACCGAAATTGTGACCTTTCTCGTCCCTGCAACGGCCATTACATCACCTCCGTGGCTCGTACTGATGATACCACTCTTCGAGATGGCTTATTTTTCATATTAATGAGCAGGCCATTCTGGAAGGCAGGCTTCAGGGCGAATCTCCCTAATATCTCTCTAATAAGTAGGCATGTGGTGACGATTCCCGAGAGTTAAATTCGACCCATGAGCAAATGCGAGTTTTTCACCGGCAGCCCCGCGACCACAGGCGGCCGGACCGAGGTGGAGGAGGACAGATCATGACACGATACCGTATCCAACCGGGTAACGCAGGGCTAACTATTATTCGTGAGGGTCCAGGCATTTTCGCAAGGCGCCATAGTTGGATATGGAAGCTCGGGACCCTGTGCCTGCTTGGGGTCGCGTCGGTGATCGCCTGCCCGTCGCCAGTCTCGGCCCAGACGGGAAATCCGGAACTCGTCACCGATATAGTTGACACGGCGCCAGGCGGCAAGGAGTTCGGCGATTTCGTTGCCTTCCCGATCCCGATCGTCAATCCGACTTTCGGCAACGGGCTCGCCGTCGGCGGCGCCT
>JAUWTC010000409.1 GCA_030609785.1 Holophagae bacterium | reverse complement strand
GTACCACCGAAGCACTTCGCCTACCCCTTCATGGGCGAAGAGTAGAGTCAGCACTGATCGCAATCACGGCCGGGGCTAACGCCTCGGCCGTTTTTTTTGAGTTGTCAACAAGACAGTTGAACCACAAAGACACGAAGCGCACGAAGGGGCATTAATACAATTTTTTCTTTGTGATCTTCGTGTCTTCGTGGTTCATAGTGTTCTTGTCTTTCACGGATCATACCTGCGGCATTTCCGTTTCTGGAATGTGATGCCACAATGGTCCTGTGAACACCGCCGACATTCGTTTCGGACTGGTTGGGCTCGGTTCAGTTGCCGTGATGTCCCAGGCTCTCTTGATCCGGGAGGCGATGACGACCCTCGGTGGATCGGAACTGGCGTGGGGCTGTATTCTCTTTCTCTGGCTGATCGGTGCGGCAACCGGCGCCCGGGTCGGTTCGAGCCTGCCTGGGTGGCGTCCCTCGATCGCCAAACTGAGTATTCCGGCGATCGCCTTCAGCACGGTCTTCGGTGTCGCCATGCTCCGGGCCGCACCGGCAATCTCCGGCGCACACCCTGGCGAATTGGCCCCGCCCGGACCAATTCTGTTGCTTTGGCTCGTCGCCCTCCTGCCGCCCTCGATGTCGGTCGGCCTGGGGTTCTCAGGCCTAGGAACCCTCTGCGGAAAGGCGGCCACAGCATACGGACTTGAGTGTCTGGGGGCGGCACTCGGAGGGCTCATCTTCACCTTCCTCCTGGCACCATGGGGAACACCAGTCATAGCCGGCGCCCTGCTGGGAGTTGCCGGGGCCTTCGGTCTCGGAAGGCGTCACCTTTGGGCCGGGGGCATGCTGTGTCTGCTCGGACTGGGGCTTGGGATTATTTCGGAGGATTGGGCCGCCGCCGCGACGTGGCGGCTCAGTCTCCATTCCGGAACCCTGGAAACGGCAGTTGAAACCCGATACCAACGCCTGGAAATCTCGCAGGGCGAGAGCCGTGCTCTCTTTTCGGACGGCCGGTTGTCCGGGACTCTCCCGCCAGACCCGTACCTGATCCTGCCGCGGGCAGAGTTGCTGCCGCTGATGCACCCCGACCCCAGACGCCTGGCCGTCGTCGGCGGCCTGACTGACGGTATGGTCGCCGGCATCCTGGCTCATCCGGTCGAGCACCTCACGGTGATCGAACAGGATCCGGGTCTGATCCGACTCCTGAATTCCGGCCTCAGCCCCGAAATCGAGACAGTGTTGAACGACCCTCGGGTCACGGTTGTGATCAACGACCCCACACGTGGGATGTCCGGTCTCGACCCTGTCGACCTGATTCTCCTCCTGGACGGTCCGCCGGCGACCCTCAGAGGCAATCGGACCAGAACCCTCGAGTTCTTCCGGCTCTGCCGGTCTCGGCTGTCCCCGGGGGGACTGATCGTCCTGAACTCGGGAGTCAACTCCACCTACATCGGCGGCCACAGCGGCCGGCTGTTCTCCGTTCAGGCGGCTACGCTGGCCGAGGTCTTTCCCAAACGCATGGCGGTCGCCGGGGACACGGTGTTGTTCGTCGCCGGTTCTGACGAGTCCGAAATCCCGGTATCCCCCAACGTCTTGATCGACAGGTGGCATCATCGTGGATCTCTCGGAACTCCATACCTCGACCAGCTGATCCCAACGCTGATGGATCGGGCACGATCAACGGAACTGACACTGCTGATGGACTCAGCGGATGCCCCGCTCAACACCGTCGCTCGGCCGACGGCCGTCCTGCCGGCGGCCGCTCTCACCGAGGGCCGTGGGCTCCATGTCCTGGTGCCGTTGCTCGAGCAACTTCAGAGCACCCCTCGCTGGATGGCGCCTGCCGTCATCATCGTTGCCGTTTTCGGAATCATCGCCTGGGGCCTGCCGAAAAAGAGAACCCGATCGGAACCGGCTTTGGCGATCGGTTTCGCCTCGATGACCTGGTACCTGCTCCTGTTAAGCGCCTGGCAAGGAACCAGGGGGGCGGTCTACTCGGAAATCGGGGCGCTGACGGCGGTCTTCATGGCCGGCATGGTCACAGGGTCGGCCTGGTCACGACGATGGACTGAGCCCGACCGATCACTGCTCTTCCTGCTGCCGATGGCCGCTTGCCTCTCCTGGTTGATCGGTTCTCCGCTGCCCTCGAGTCACGCATCCGTGGTGATTCCCCTCCTCCTGGCCTGCGGAGGTCTGGTAACCGGGGCCGCCTTTGCCGGAACCGCCCTCCTGGCGAAAGGGCCCAAAGACGAACTCGGCATCGGTCGGGCATTTGCCGCCGATGAGGCCGGGGCCGCTCTGGCCGCACTGATCGTCGGGGTGATCGGGCTCCCATTGGTGGGAACATCGACGCTGGCCACCGCCTCCGCGGTGATCTGCCTCGCCGCCGTCGTCGGTGTGTGGAGACACGAGGCCACAACACGGTAAAAACAAGAAGAACGAATGAACCGCGGAGCGCCGGGGCCGTGCAAATCCAAGAGCGCCCCTCTTGGGCGGCGCGTGCCGGGTATGGCTTTCTTCATCGGGCAGGCCCCCAGCGAACGAAGCCGTTGCGAAGAAGGCCTTACCGGGCAACGCTCGGCGAGCGCGAAAGCAACCGAGTCTCGGCCGACGCCGTAGGCCGCCGAGGTCATTTCGCGGAGGGGCGGTTCTCTCCCCGATTCGAACAATGCTGCCCTTCCGGGAAATGCACCGAGCGGGGGCGATCGGCGGCCGTTTGATCCCATGCCGGTCTCGAAGCGCTCCCGAAGGCCGGGGTTGGAATTCAGGGTCTGGGGCAGGGGCCGCGTCAGATGCAGGGACAGTGGACAGCGTCGGGAACGGCGGCAGTTGGCAGCACCAGCGCCACCAACATCGTCAGTTCGGGCGGAACTCAGGGAAAGTCGGTAACGGGCACGGGAACGGGCTCGGGTTTACGGCTCCCGGCTTCCCCTCCAGCTCAAGGCATCTCCGGAGCCGTACTCGCCACCGGCACCCCGAAATCGGGGATCATGTCCGGCTGGTTCTGACTGGTGTCCATCAGCATCAACCCGATCATCAGTGTCAGAAAGGCAAAGGCGCTGATGAAGATAAAGGCGTTGAACGGTTTGTCCCACCTGAGGTGCATGTAATACAGCGCCACCAGGACC
>JAUWTC010000047.1 GCA_030609785.1 Holophagae bacterium | reverse complement strand
TTGCCCGAAGTGCGGGTGGTAGGGTCGGCGACGCCTGAGCCGGAAGACCCCCGTGCCCTGGTCACGATGATCGACAGCGTTGATTTCGAACTTTCGGCGCTGGTTCCTACCGGGACGCCGCCGATTTCCGCATCGAAGACGGTCCTTGAGATGGGCATGCGAACGCCGACGTCGCTTGAAGCGGTGGTCGAGTGCAATGGGCCCTGCTTGCTGGTCGTCGCCCAGCCCTGGGCGCCCGGTTGGCGGGCGAAGGTGGATTCGAGTCTCGTCGGTACGGTCCTGACCAATGTTGCTGGGCTTGGTGTTGTCGTGCCCGAAGGGCGGCACGAAATCGAATTGAGCTACCACCCGTGGGCATGGTGAGGGTCGAATGATCCGTCCCCTTCAACACCGAATTTGGTGTTCCCGTTGTGGTGGGACGACCGGATTGTGCCGTGAAATTCAGGCATAGCCTTCGACTGATACTGATCGCCTCATGTGTTCTCGGGGCAACGCATACCCTGGTATTGGCGTTTTTGCTTCTCTACCCCGATCTCAACCTCAATTATCCCTTCATGGGTGGCGATTCCTATGACTGGATCTCCCAGGCTCTGCGGTTCGCCGGCCATGACGTTCGATACCCGGGCAGACCTCCACTGCTGCCGTTGGTGATGGCAGGTTTGGAGAGAATGTTCGTCCTCCAGTTCACGCCCTTGCTGCTTCAGCTGTTGATTGCCGTTACGACGGTCGTTCTCTTTCGGGTCGTTGCCGGTCATCTTTCGACCAAGATCGCTCTCCCGGTTTCGATCGCCTTCTTCCTCAACTATGCCTGGCGAAGCCTGGGCCTGGAGATCATGGCGGACGTTCCGGCCGCGTGTTTGATTCTGATGTCTCTCGCCGCCTTCTCCAAGGCCCTCGGCCGCCCCAAACTGTACGTCCTCACCGGGTTGTTCGGGGGCCTCTCGGCCATCACGCAACCGATTTCCCTGCTCCTCCTCGTGCCGATGAGCTGCGCCGTCTTTCTCCATCGGCGAGGTGACCTTCGTACCTGGTGGCCGTGGTATGGCCTGATGCTGTTCGTCGGACCGACCCTGATGTGGCTTCCAGTTCGGTGGTTGTGGCTCGGGTCAACGGGGACCGGGCCTCTTCACTGGGCGCTCCTGGGCCTGCATCCGGGCACTTTTCCCTTCTATCTCTGGACCGGCCTTGCATTCGTGGGACTGCCGGGAATGCTGCTCGCCGCGTGGGGTTTTTTCCTGGTGCTTCGAAGGGTTGGGAGAGACCCGTGGGCACTGGTCCTCGTGACATCGGCCTTGCTTTTTGTCGGATTCTTCTCGGTGGCCTACGGATTTGCCGCCAAGCGGTTCCTCGTCTATGCCTTTGTGCTCGCACCCTTCTTCTGGGCCGAGGCCTTGAGCCGATTCCGAAGGACGACACCGTTTGTTTTCGTGTGTTTGGTGCTGATCGGGTGGTCCTGGTTCCCGTATCCAGATCCCGGGAGTTCCCCTTTGAGGTTGGCGGTGTGGCCGGCCCCGGCAACATATCTGGTAAGCGCACCGGATCAACGGCCTCGCGGTGACGTTCGCCCTGATCTTACTGACATCAACCTCGAACAACCAGGTCCTCTTCTGCGGTGGTCCGTGCCGGCCCGCGCATGGTCGGCGACGAAGGACGTCCAGACCGCTTCTGAATTGGAGATCCTGAAATCTGATGGTGCGGCAGTCTTCCTCTCCAGGTCGGAAAGGGAGGATTCGCAGCGGTACCTGGTGGTGACCCGACTGGGCAATGCGCTTCGGCGACGGGTCAAGTTTGTTTCGAGGGAGCAACTCCTGCCTTTCGTAGATTCGTTGCCTCTGCGCCCCTTCGGTCGAATTCTGGGCCGGCAGGTTTTCCGGACTGAAGTCCCAGGCTTGCAGGGGACCTTTCTCGTCGTGTTCTCGTCGGACGAAATTCCCGAACAGACTGTCTCGGCCGGTTCTCCAACCGGGGGTTCGGGTTCAAGGGATCCCATCCTCCGCACGGCTCGAGAGTTGGTTGCAGGGCTGCCGGCCAACGATGACGTCGCCGCGGTTATCACTGCAACAGGCCGCAACGACCAGCTTCTGACGTACTTGACATTTCTGGTGCATACGACCAATTTCTACATCATCAGCACCGATGATCCGTCTAAAACGCTGGGCGACCTTGGGTGCAGCAACCCGGTTCTCCTCAGAGAGGCCTCGGAAGTCGTCGTCGATGCCTGCAGAATCCTAGGCTACGAGGCCACAGTGATTCGACTCCCTTGAGGCAATTAATCGCTCTCCTGAATTCCCTCAACTGTCCAGCCAGTCAGCGCCTCGTTGAAGGCCGTCTCCTCCTTGGCCCAACGCCTTCGGCCCCAACCCATCTCCCGTCTGACGACCGATTCGAGAGTGGGGACGAGTTCGCGCGCAGTGGCTGGATCCCACAAACCGAGGCGCACTCTCCTGAGCAGCAGATCGTCGAGGTGGAGAACGCCGCCCCATCGGAGGTGAGCGCGCACCTCGGCCGGACAGAGATCAGACGTCCCGTCAATAGGCTGGAGGTCCCGTCGTGTTCGAGCCAGCAGCGGTGTATACCAGGCCAGGGCGCCCAGGCGTCTGGCCATGCCGGCGGCGATCACCGGCTCGAGGCCGTCCACGGCATCCATACGTGCAGCAAGATCCACAGGACAGAGTCCGGCGAGGGGGGTTCCTTTGGTGGCGCAGGGTGAGACTGAGCGTGTGTGTTCTTCCGGCATGAGGTTGAGAGCGGCGTCAATGGCCTCTTCTGCGGTGGAACGCCATGTTGTCAACTTGCCCCCCGAGACCGACAAGAGTCCCTGCTCCTCCCAGATGTCTTCCTCGCGGCTGGCCTCCGAGGGGTTGTCGGCATAGGTGTCGAGGATGGGCCTCAGGCCGGCGAAGGCCCCCAACGGGGTTGAAGCCTTGATCTGCGCAGAGGGAAAGGCAGCCCGAACTGCTCTCAGGAGGTAGTCCACCTCCTTGCGGCTGGGACGGGGGTCGTCAAGGTCGCCCGAGTGAAAGAGGTCGGTGGTGCCCAGCAGGAGCCCCTCGGGGTGAGGGATCAGGAAGACCGGCCGGCCGTCGTCCGGCGCCGGGAATGTGACGGCCGCCTCCAGCTGAATACTCTGGCGGGGCAAGATCAGGTGGGAACCTCGAGAGGGGCGGAGTCGGGCGCCTTCAAGGCCCAGACGGAAGCGAACGGTGTCGGTCCAGACGCCTGCCGCGTTGATCACTACTCGGGCCGCGAGGGGTACGACCCGGTTGTTTTCCAGATCCCTGACCAGAAGACCCGTGATCCGGCCCTCTGTGTTCCTCTGCGCACCTTCGACCTCAGTCCGGGGAAGTACGGCCGCCCCGTATGCGTGGGCTGTGGCGGCGACGGCCAGCGTCAGTCGGGCATCGTCGGCAACTCCATCGGTGTAGGCCAGGGCCCGATCCAGTTCGTCGGTTCTCAAGCCCGGCGCCAGGTCAGCGACCTCTTTTCGGGTCAACTGCCGGTGTTTCTCGGGCCGTCCGGTCAGACGGTCGTACATCCAAAGGCCGAGATCGACCTGCCAGCCGGGCGTCTGGTCACCCTCGTAGGCGGGATATACGCAGTTGATCGAACGGACCAGGTGGGGGTCCAAGGCCAACATTCGGTCCCGTTCCCTGCAGGCAAGCCGTGTAATACGGAATTGCATCTGCTTGAGGTAGCGAAGGCCTCCGTGGATCAGCTTGGAGGACCGGGAGGACGTGCCGGAGGCGATATCGCCGCGTTCCAATAACACGGTCCTCAATCCCCGCTGGGCCGCATCGAGGGCTATGCCGCAACCGGTGATGCCGCCGCCGATGATGGCGACGTCAACGGGGTCGTCGAGCATTTTCAGGGAATTGTCGCGCCATCCAGAGTGAAACATGGGGATCCCTTCCGGGAGCTCTCAGCTGTCAGCTCTCAGCCATCAGCCAAAACGGGTAGGCACGGGGGCCTACCCCTACCGATTATCCTGTAGGGGCGGCCCCCCGTGGCCGCCCGTGGTGTACTTCGACGTTGAGCGTTGGTATTCACTCCATGAGCCGGTCTGTTGGGTCGAGCAGGACGTGGGGGTTGAGTAGGCCATCGGGATCCAGCCGCCGTGCGGCATCACCCAGTACATCCAGTCCCAGGGTCCCGGCCTCGTACTTGAGCCACGGGGCGTGCCAGATACCGACGCCATGGTGATGGCTGATGGTTGCGGACGACCGAACAAGCGCCTCTGATGCCGCCCGCTTGAGTCGTGCCCAGCGTTCGATCGTGGCCTCGGGGTCGGATGCATTCCTGAAAAAGAACGTGAAATAGAGGGAGGTCCCGTCGATGTAGGGGTGCGAGACGTGGCAGAGCACGGCGGTTCGCTCTCCCTCGATTCCCAGGGCGGTTTCCAGCGCCCGGCGAACCTCGGTACGGCAGTGGGCCGCCCGAGACCATGGAACTGCGGTCTCCAGTGTGTCGGTGGCCCACCCGCGGTCCATCAGGGCTTCCCTGAGGTAGGGGTGACGGAATCGATCCCGCTGCCAGTGGCGACCGGGGCCGCGGCCCAGAGATACTGCCCGGTGGGATCTCAGGATACTCCGGGCGCCCTCCAAGGCTTCGGCGACCTCGATCTTGGATCCGGCGGCGCCGACCAGGATCAGGCAGGCCTGATCTCTGATGCCGCGAAGCCGGAGGTAGGCTTGCGCCAGGGAAGCGAATCGAGAGGTCCCCAGACCGATCGCCATGGCAACCTCGGTCTCCGGGGGGTCGGACAAACGCAGCATCGACAGAGGCAGGCCGCTCCACATCAGGGCTTTGATGCCGTCCAATCCCGTTTCCAGGTCGGGCGCAAGGTACGCGTGGACGACCGTTTGTTCAGGTTTTTGTCGCGTCCTGAGTGTTGCCTCCGTGATGATGCCCAGGCGGCCTTCGCTGCCCATCACCAGATGGCGGAGATCCGGGCCTGCGGCCGACCCTGGAAGAGCGGGAAGCCGCCACCGGCCGGCCGGTGCGACCACCTCCATGCCGGCAACCATGTCCTCGATACGACCGTAGCCCAGGCTTTCCTGCCCCGAGGATCGGGTGGCGGCCCAGCCACCGACTGTGGCCAGTTCCCAACTCTGGGGATAGTGGCCCAGGGTGAATCCGTGTTCGGCCAGGGTGGACTCAACCTGGGGGCCGGTTGTGCCCGGCCCGAACACTGCCAGCCCTGAAATGGGATCGAAGTCGATGAGACCCGACATCCGTTCCAGATCGACCGAGATGACCGGTTGATCGCTTGAAGGTGTGTTGACGCCACCGGTGACCGAGGTACCTCCGCCCCAGGGCACGATTTGGATACCGGCATCCCTACAGACTGCGAAAATTCCGATGACTTCATCGGCATTCGAGGGGCGGACGACGGCGTCCGGCAGGGCGGGTACGGTCCCCGAACGGACGCGGATGATGTCGATCAGACCCTGGCCCCGGGCGTGAAAGAGCCGGTCCCGATCCTCGGAGCAGACCTCGCCGGGCAATGACGGGAGAGGTCGAGGGCGTGTTCCGGGGATCGGGAGGTTGGTATCGCCGAGGGCAGGACCCGGCGGACCAACATGAGTGTTGAGCCACTGGATCAACTGGGGCGAAGGTTCGAAATTCTCATCCTCGAAACCCCAGCCCCCGAGGCGACGACGGCGGTTGGACGGTGTCCTCATGATTGCTTCAGTATAGCGGTTTTCATTGGAATATACCGCATTGCGGCAAAAATGCCGCAATGCGGTATAATGAGACCATGACGAATTCCGTGGCTTTCCGCGATCCGCTGGTGCTGACCGCCTATCACGAGGCGGGGCACGCGGTGATGGCCCATCTTTGCGGCCAGATCGTCACGACGGTGGAGATTGTCGGCGACGAAGAGCACACGGGCAGCGTCTCCAGTCTCCGTTTCCTCGAAGAACCCCGATGGGGCGTGGACGAACATATGCCGTCGGCCGCGATCGAGGCCCGGATCCTGTGTCTTGTCGCCGGCATCGCGGCCGAGAACATCGCCAGCGGGGAGGCTTCGTGGCGGGAGCCTGAGGACGACCTCGATGAGGCCGTTCGTCTGGCATTGCGGGTCGTCAGGTCCTGCGATCGGGTCCTGCCCCTGCTGGAAGAGGCCCGGGACCACGCCGTCGACCTGTTGGACCGTCATTGGGATGCTGTAATGGCCTTGGCTGGACTGCTCTTGATTCACAGGCGTCTTGAGAGAGATCAGATCCGAGATGTAGTGGCGGCATGGCTCGAGCCGGAGATCACCGTGCCGGACCGGGTCGCTTGATTCGGGGACAAGAACACAATTGAACCGCAAAGAGCGCGGAGAACGCAAAGGCCAGTATCAAGTATCTAGTTTCTGTTTCCAATTCGTTCCTCTTCGGCCCCTGCTCAGCCGCCCCGGTAAGTGTAGTCTTACGCTATGAGAATCATCATCGGTTTGGGTGGCAACGTCGGTGACGTCCGTCAGGCTTTCGACCGGGCGGTCATGGAACTTGGAGCGAGCGAAGGTGTGGAAATTTGCGGTCGTTCCTCTCTTTACCGCACCAGACCAGTGGGCCCCGAACAGCCGTCGTTCCTCAATGTGGCGATCATGGTCACCGTCGAGACAACAGCCCGAGATCTCCTGGGCCTGTGCCACCGCATCGAAGTGGCTGCAGGGAGAAATCGGTCGAAGGAGCAGCGCTGCGGACCCCGCGTGCTCGATCTCGACCTGTTGATCAGTGATAGCGTGGTTTGTCGGGGTCCTGCCCTCGAATTGCCCCACATGCGGCTGACCGAGCGGGCCTTTGCCCTTATCCCAGCGGCCGAGATCGCGCCTGAGTGGGTCCATCCCCTCGAAGGCCGAATCCTGGGCGTGTTGGCGGGAAAGGCGGCCGAGGGAAATCCGAATGCCGTCGAGCGGATTGGAGATTGGTGAAGAAGAGGGAAACCAAGAGCCAACCTCCCAGCATCCAGCCTCCCAGCTTCCCAGCCTCTAAACCACCGGCCTCGAGCCCGGCTTTGCGATCGGTGTGCCCTCTGCACAACGGGGACAATCCTCGGGCTGCCATGTCGGAAAATCCGCTTCCAGCAGAGCATGGTAGGGCGTGGCGTCGAAGGGATTGGGTGTCCCCGTCCGGTTGACGATGGAACCGACGCCGATGACACGGCCCCCGAACTCCTCGAGCACCGTCATAACCTCCCGAGTGCTCTTGCCGGTGGTGACGACGTCTTCGATGATGACGACTGTCTGCCCCTCAGCCAAGCCGAAGCCCCGGCGCAGGGTCATCCGGCCGTCCACCCTCTCGGTGAAGATAAAGGGCCGGTCGAGGGCCCGGGCCACTTCGTGGCCGATGATCACGCCACCCATCGCCGGACCGACGACGACATCGGGAACCAGCCCTGAGCCTTCCAGCGCCGAGGCCAACATGCTGCCGGCGGTCTCCGCCCGGCGGGGATGGGCAAGGTAGAGCGCGCATTGCATGTAGTCGCCGGAGTGCAGGCCGGAGGAGAGGAGGAAGTGTCCCTTCTGGTGGGCCCCGCAGGTGGTGAAGTCGTCGAGGTGCAGGGTGGTCATGTCTCGTCTCCTTCGCGTTTCAAATCGTAGGTCTGGAGTTTCTTGTAGAGATTGGACCGAGGTGTATCGATGGCACGTGCTGTCGCGGCGACGTTCCAGCGGTTGAGCTCGAGGTGGTGACGGATGTAGGAGCGTTCCGAAGCCCGCTGAAACTCGGCCAAGTTGCCTATGGACAACAAATCATCGGCGGCCGAGGCCGGCTTTCCTCGTTGGGGCAGATCGATGGAGTCGATCGTATCCTCGAGTTCCATAATGACCGCGCGTTCGACGACGTTCTTCAATTCGCGGACGTTGCCGGGCCAGTGCAACCCCTGCAATTCCTTCAGGGCTCGGGCACTCCAGGTCTTGGGTCGCCGGTTGTACTCCTGGCAATAGGTGGTGGTGAAGTGTTCCACCAACTCCGGGATGTCTTCGGGGTGGTCGCGCAAAGGCGGCGTTGTCAAGACGATGACGGCCAGGCGGTAAAAGAGATCCTCTCGAAATCGTCCGCCGGCAACCTCGTCATTTAGATCCTTGTTGGTGGCGGCGATGATCCGGACGTCGACCGTCAGCGGCCTTCCGGCGCCGATCGGCTCGACCTCGCCGTCTTGGAGCACCCGCAGGACCTTGGCCTGGGTCTTGAGGCTCATGTCGCCGACTTCGTCCAGAAAGATCGTGCCCCCGTCCGCCTGGACGAATTTGCCGATCTGCCGCCGATGAGCGCCGGTGAAGGAACCCTTTTCGTGTCCGAAGAGCTCCGACTCGATCAGCTCTTCCGGAATGGCCGCACAGTTGACCCGGATGAAGGGTCTGCGGGCACGGTCGGAGAGCCGATGCAGGCGCCGGGTCACCAACTCCTTGCCGGTACCGGATTCGCCCAACACCAGGACCGTTGCCCGTGACGGTGCTACGCGCGCGATTTCTTCCCGCAGCCGGCCGAGGGCCGCACTGGTCCCGAGAAGGGCCGGTAGATCGTCCGATGCCTCCAACTCTCGGGCCACCCGGCCCTGAGCGACCGCCCCTTTGACTGCCAGCAGCAATTCCGACCGATCTGGGGGTTTGGTCAAAAAGGCGGCGGCACCGGCGTCGAGGCACTGCCGTGAAGTGAAGTCATCCCCATGCCCGGTCAGGATGACTACGGGGATCTCGAGGCCACGGCGTCGAAGGTTGTCCAGCAACCCCAAGCCGTCCATGCCGGGCATTTTGAGGTCCAGCAGAACGGCGTCCTGGGGTCGCTGATCCAGCCGGTCCAGGGCCTGGAAGGCATCGGAGACCGTTTCGACGGTCAATCCCTCTCCAGAAAGCGTTCTCTCCAGTGCCGCCCGTACGGCGGCGTCATCGTCAACGATCAGAATGCGTCCGTCCATGGAGTTATGGTAGCAACTCTTTGCCCGACGGGGCACACGCCGCTTGGAGGGTTCGGGCGCTCTCTGGTTTCTACGCCGACCTTGGCTGCTCGGATGCTGACACCGTCGCGGCCGCTGCCCCGGTCCCGGTCCCGGACGCGGTCCCGGCCCCGGACGCGGTTTCCTGACGCGGTCGCTGCCCGCGGTCTCCAGCCCCGGCCTTCGGGAGAGCCTTCGGCCCTCCCACTCGGTGCATTTCCTCAAGGACTGGAAAGACCGACCTGGCACTCATGTTGACGACGCCCTTTGTAGGGTATAATTGACATGGGTATCGGCGGTCCTCAACTCAAGATGGAGGTGTTTCGTGGATCACTGGGAACGGCTTTTCAGATATCTGACCTTGTTTTTGGTTCTTTCAGCGCTCGTTGCCCTGCCCCTTGTTGGCTTCGTTCAGGCCGAGGATGGTTGGGACGCGACGTTACCAATGTTCGACGTGTTACCGCCTCCGATCGCGGTGCCGCCCGATTCGGGAGAGCCCGACCCGGCCCGCGCCGATCGAGCAGCAACCTACGAAGAAGAGGTGCTCGAGCTGACCAACATCGAGCGCTGGAACAACGGTCAGTTGCCGCCGCTGAAGGGCGACAGTATGCTCAACAGCTCGTCCGGAACCCACAGCACGAACATGGCAATTCGCGATTTCTTTGCCCACTGCGATCTCGACACCCTGACCCTGCCGTGGGACCGGATGACAGCCGCCGGCTACAACTGGAACTCAGCCGCCGAGAACATCGCCGCCGGGTACTCGACCCCGTCGGCGGTGGTCGCCGGCTGGATGAGCAGCTCCGGGCACCGGGCCAACATTTTGTCCACGTCTTACCGTGAAATCGGCATCGGGTACTACTACCCGGCCGGAGATACGGGGAACGTGCGCGAAGACGCCAACGGGGATTGTGTCGCCGACGGTATCGGTGGACCCTGGTACCGATATTGGACCCAGAATTTCGGACGCCGCAATACCGTCTATCCTGTTGTCATCGATCGTGAGGCCTACGAGACAGACACTGTCGATGTCGACCTCTACCTCTACGGCACAGGCTGGGCGACCGAAATGCGGATTCGAAACGAGAACGGCGCCTTCGGCACATGGCAGGCCTTCTCCGCCGATGTGGCATGGCAGCTCAGTGACGGCCCGGGTGCAAAAGAGGTCTTCATGGAGATCCGCAACGGTGGAACGGTGTACGGCGCGAGCGACACCATCGAGTCCACCGCCGCCGCCACCGACCTGATCTTCGAGGACGGATTCGAGTCGGGTGGAACATCGGGCTGGGACGGGACTGTCGGGGGGAGTTGATTGAAGGTCTTCAGGTGCCGGACCGCTGGGGAAAGGTGCGTGGTCCGTGAAATTATTGTCCCCCGGGACTTCAAAATGTCCTGGTTGAGGTGAATCCCAACCCCGGCCTTCTGGCACGCCCTTCGGGCGCACCAGCGTCGTCATTTCTTCGGGGCCGCAGCGGTGTGTGAGACGCAAAGGCCACGCGGCCCCGCAG
>JAUWTC010000204.1 GCA_030609785.1 Holophagae bacterium | reverse complement strand
TCGGAATGTCCCGACGGTCTTCTGCTCCATGAAGACGGCCTTCCAATCGTTGTACCGAAGAGCGGTGAGATCACCGTCGTCGGAGAAATAAAAGATCTCATGTCTCGGCCCCTCTTCGGTCTCCCCAGTCAGAAACGGGAGGAAATTGTAGCCGTCAAGATGGACCTTGTAGTTACGGCCGATGGCCTCATGCCCCTTGAGCAATTTCTCGGTAACATCAGGCTCTCCGGCTGCCGCGAGGAAGGTCGGCAGCCAGTCCATGTGGTGCATGATCTCGTTGGATATCGACCCTGCCTTGATGTGGCCGGGCCAGCGGACCATCGAAGGCACCCGCCAGCCACCTTCCCAGTTGGTATTCTTCTCGCCACGGAACGGAGTCGAGGCCGCATCCGGCCAGGTGTTGTAGTGAGGACCGTTGTCGGTCGAGTAGAAGACGATTGTTGTGTCGGCAATGCCCAGGCGGTCCAAGAGTTCGAGGAATTTGCCGATGTGCATGTCGTGCTCGACCATGCCGTCGGAGTACTCATCCTGCCCGGATATACCGCGCAGTTCCTCCTTGACGTGGGTGCGGAAGTGCATACGGGTGCCGCTCCACCAGACGAAGAACGGCTTGCCGGCTGCATGGGCCCGTTCGATGAAGTTGATCGCCCGGTCCGACGTATCGTCGTCGACCGTCTCCATCCTTTTCTTGGTCAAAGGACCGGTGTCCTCAATCTTGCCGTCGGCGTAGGAGTGGATCACACCCCGCGGGCCGAACTCCTTGAGGAATTCGGGATCTTTTGGATAGTCCTCGTTCTCCGGCTCTTCTTCGGCATTGAGGTGGTAGAGATTGCCGTAGAACTCGTCAAAGCCATGATTGGTCGGCAGCATGTCATCCCGGTCACCGAGGTGGTTCTTGCCGAATTGACCGGTCATATAGCCGTGGTTCTTCAGCAGGCCGGCGATCGTCGGATCTTCCACCTGCATTCCTTCCGCCGCTCCCGGCAGACCGACCTTTGACAGCCCGGTGCGAAAGACGCTCTGGCCCATGATGAAGGACGACCGCCCGGCCGTGCAGCTCTGCTCGCCGTAGTAGTCGGTAAAGATCATGCCCTCTTTCGCAATGCGGTCGATATTGGGTGTTTGATAGCCCATCATGCCCATCGTGTAGGCACTGATGTTGGACTGCCCGATATCGTCACCCCAGATCACCAGGATGTTGGGCTGGTCCTGGGCCTGGGCCATGCCGGCGCCCAGCATCAGGCCGAGGGCCAGCATGAAGATTGTTGTTCTGATCATTGTGCGTCGCATTGTTCACTCCTTTGTGTCCTATTGAGTTCCTTGTAGCGATCGCCTTCCCGAGAGGCGTTTATTGCAGTCATGCCCATTCAGTTGATTCCGGGAGTATAGCGCAAAAATGAGCTGGATTATTCCCTATTTACGGCGTGTTGACTGAGGGCTTTCTCAACCCGATACTCCCGCGTGATATCGAGAAAAACCAACACCGGGAAGATCTCAACAAGTCCGAGTGTTCATTGAGAATGAGGAGAAAACAACCATGAAGAGAATTGCAATCATCTGTCTATTTGCAACCGCATTGGCTTCCATGCCGGCATTCGCCGAGGAGGCGCCGGAAGCCGAGGCCCCGGAGCCCCTGTGGACCGGAAACGCAGCCCTGAGTTACGTCTCGACAACCGGCAACACCGACACCTCGAGCTTTGGGCTCGATTTCTCATTTGTCCGCAGGCCGACGCCGTGGGGCTTCGAGGCCTACGGTCTGTTCAACCGGGCCGAGGACACCGGCGAACTGACGGCCGAGCGGTACCTGGCCGGAGTGCGTGGCACGAGGGCGCTGAATGACCGTTGGAATCTCTTCGGGGGCTTGAGCGGAGAGAAGGACGAGTTCGCCGGGTTCGACCTGCGAACAATGCTCGAGGCCGGCGCCACCTACAAGGCCGTCGACAACGGGAAGTTTTTCCTCAGCTTCGACGGCGGCCTGACCTATACCGACGAGGACCGAATCGAACCCGAGCCGGACACCAGCTTCATGGGTGGCCTTGCGGCCGTGCATTTTGCTTGGACATTCTCCGAATCTGCCAAACTGATCCAGGATCTGACCTACTACCCGAACTTCGACGATTCGGCCGACTGGCGGCTGGAATCCATCACGGCGCTCGAAGCCTCGTTGACCGATCTCTTCGGTCTACGCCTCAGCTACGAGTACCGCTTCCGCAACGAACCGATCGGGGACAACGACGACACCGACACGACGACCAAGGCATCCCTGGTCGTCAAGTTCTGAGGAGATCAACATGGATATCAATATTTCGGACGTTCTCGCCGGCGCCACCGCCTACCTGACACACTATGGACTGAGCGTCATCGGCGCCATCGCCCTCTTGATCGTCGGCCGGATCGCGGCCGCCTGGGGCCGAGGCATCAGTCGCAAGGCCATGAACAAGGCCGAGGTTGACCCGACCCTGGTGGCCTTCTTCTCCAAGGGCGTCTATTTCCTGATTCTGATCGTGGTGTTCATCGCCGTCTTGAGTCTCTTCGGCGTACAAACCACCTCGCTGATCGCCGTTCTCGGCGCAGCAGGCCTGGCGGTCGGACTTGCCCTGCAGGGCACGCTTTCCAATTTCGCAGCGGGCGTCATGCTGCTGATCTTCCGGCCGTTCAAACTGGACGATTTCGTCGACATCGGCGGCACCATGGGTTCGGTCGTCGAGATCGGCCTCTTCAGCACGACGCTGAAAACGCCCGACAACGTCAAGATTGTGGTGCCCAATTCCAGCGTGTGGGGCGGAACGATCTCCAACTTCAGCGGGTTCGACACCCGCCGAGTCGATTTGGTGATCGGAATCTCGTATGACGACAATATTCAGACCGCGATGGATACGATCCGCACGATCGTGACATCAGACGACCGCGTCCTGGCCGACCCGGCACTGCAGATTGCGGTTTCGAACCTTGGCGACTCCTCGGTCGATCTCGTTGTGCGACCCTGGTGCCAGGCGGGAGATTACTGGGACCTTCGTTTTGACCTGACCCGCAAAATCAAGGAGGGGCTTGAGGCTGCCGGTTGCTCGATCCCCTACCCGCAGCAGGACGTTTACATGCATCAGGTTTCGTAGACCTTCGTGCATCCCAGCTATTCAAGGAGCGCCGGCAGGCGCTCCTTTTTCGTCTCCGTCGGGCAAAGAGTCGATAACCGTTCGACCCCTTTGACCCGTTAGCCCTGAGACGGGCGGGCACAGGGACCCGCCCCTACGATGGCCAGGCCACTTTGACCTCTTTGACTCTTCGACCCGTTAGCCCTATCTTTCTCCTCGTCCACAGGAGGGGGAAAACATGCTCGAAACCCAAATCACCAAAGACCTCGGCATTGAACATCCGATCATTCAGGGTGGCATGATGTGGGTATCCCAACCCGAACTTGTCGCCGCGGTGTCCAATGCCGGGGGCCTGGGCATCCTGACCGCCCTGACCTTCGAAACGCCCGAGGGGCTGGCGGCGGCCATCAAGAAGACCCGTGAACTGACCACCAAACCCTTTGGCGTCAACCTGACGCTCATGCCGACTCTGGCACCGAAGAACTACGACGGTTTCATTGACGTCATCGTCTCCGAGGGCATCGGCATCGTCGAGACGGCGGGACGCAATCCCGTGCAGTACATGGAAAGCCTCAAGGGGGCGGGCATCAAGGTCATTCACAAGTGCACCTCGGTTCGTTTCGCCAAAAAGGCCCAGTCGATCGGTTGCGACTACGTCAGCATCGACGGCTGCGAGTGTGCCGGCCACCCCGGCGAGGAAGACATCACGTCCTTGATCCTGATCCCCCGCACGGTCGATGAAATCAGCATTCCGGTGATCGCCTCGGGCGGCTTCGCCGACGGACGCGGCCTGATCGCGGCCCTGGCCCTCGGCGCGGGAGCGATCAACATGGGCACACGTTTCGTCGCCACCGTCGAATCGCCGGTGCACCAGAACGTCAAGGACTGGCTCGTTCGCGCCGGCGAGGGCGACACAACCTATGTCTTACGGTCCCTCCGCAATACGGAGAGGGTTTTGAAAAACTCGGTCGCCGAGAAAGTAGTCGCTCTCGAAGCTGAAGGTGCGGGCATCGAGCAACTGGCGCCCCTGGTCAGTGGCAAGAACGGCCTCAAGGTTCTCTCGACCGGCGACATCGAAGCCGGGCTGTGTACCGCCGGCCTGTGCGTCGGCCTTGTCAACGACATCCCCACCGTCGCCGAGCTGATCGAACGAATCGTTAACGAGGCTGAGGAAATCCTGGAAAACGGCTTTTCGGGCTGATAGCTCAGGCACGCAAGGGTCACCACAGAGGTGCAGAGGGCATGGCGCGTGTGCTGGCCGCAACCAAAGGGGAAACGACAGACCCAACATCCCCCTGAAATGGACCGCGTCAAATGAAGAAATTAACGCAGGGACGCAGAGAGGGAGATCCAGGAGGCTGTCGTTAAGAAAAGAATTGAATTTCAATGGGTGTCATTCTCCTTCATGAATAGCCTCTGATTTTGACATTTTTCCGCCAATTTCCATGCGCAGCTTCAGACTTACTACTTCATGGCAGCGTGATTGAGGGAGTACAGAGTAAAGAAAATGCGGAGGACAATACCGGTCTCGCTGGTCACCTGAACTCTGCGTCTCTGCGTCTCTGCGTTTCCTTCTTTTTCTTCCGGCCCGCTCGTCCAGCCAATCTTCAGTCAATCTCGGCGTCTGCGGCCTCCCACTCGGAATTGAGCTGCTCGATCTCTTCGGAATCCTCGCGGTAGCCTGCCTCCATTCGGCGTTCTCTTCCCCTGGTCCCCGCCTGGTGGTATTTCTGCCTGATT
The DNA here is from genome assembly GCA_030609785.1 of Holophagae bacterium. GTDB lineage: Bacteria > Acidobacteriota > Thermoanaerobaculia > Thermoanaerobaculales > Sulfomarinibacteraceae > DAOWGJ01. Next base: position 755 of record JAUWTC010000204.1, on the reverse strand, counting down.
TCGTCCATGTCGACCGAGGGCTCAGGGTATTTCATGTTGAGGTTCTCCATAGCATCAACGACGATTGAGGCGATGGCGAGGTTTCTGAACCACTTGCGGTTTGCCGGGATGACGAACCACGGTGCATTTTCCGTACTGCACCGACCCAACGCATCCTCGAAGGCCTCGGTGTATTGATCCCAATACGGCCTCTCCGAATAGTCCGCGTCGCTGATTTTCCAGTTCCTGGCCGGATCCGAGATGCGCTTCCCAAAGCGCTCGAGCTGCTCGTCCCGGTCAATGTGCAGGTAGAACTTGAGCACGGTCGTGCCTTTGTCGTGCAGCAGGGCTTCGAAGTTGTTGATGTGATCGAAACGTCTGGACCAGATCGCCTCGGGCACCAAATTGTGAACCCGAACGACCAGCACGTCTTCGTAGTGTGAGCGGTTGAAAATGCCGATCTGCCCCCTCGCCGGGGCGGCAATATGGCAGCGCCAGAGGAAATCATGAGAGGCTTCCAGCTTTGACGGCACCTTGAAGCTGGCCACCCTGCAGCCCTGGGGATTGAGAGGGCCAAAGACGTGGCGGATCGTGCCGTCCTTGCCGGCAGCGTCACGGCCCTGAAGCACGATCAGCAGCGAGTGCTTGTCCTCGGCGTACAACTGGTGTTGCAGTTCGCGCAAGCGGTTGATCAGGCCATTGAATTCCCGCTCACCCTCTTTTCGCTTGAGACCCTCGGGCCTGAAGTTGGCATCTACCTTTTCCAGGTCGACGGT
>JAUWTC010000356.1 GCA_030609785.1 Holophagae bacterium | reverse complement strand
GTTGATCCATCCCGCCGTGTCCCCAAACCGGTTGTGGTAAACGACGAGACTTCGCTGCCCGTCGAATTCGTTGCAGTAGGCGAAGACGTTCTCGTCCACCGCTCCGTCTCCGGTGATCAGATCGAACAACCTGAAACCTTCGACTCCAGAAAAGAGGCGTCGCCGCCGCAAGAGCGGAAAGATCTGAGATTCATGCCTTTGTCGTAATCCCTCGTCCGGCTGTTCATCCCATCTTGGGGTCCGGAACTCCATGCCGTATTTCTCTCGGTAGCCCTCAATCTGACCGTGGCCGAACATCGGCAGGCCCGGCAGGGTCGCCATCAGGGCACAAATCCCGAAGTACTTGTCCCCCCTTCCAAACTGCTCCTCGGCGGTCTCCTCATCCGGGTTGGACATGAAGTTGACGTACCGGGAGAGAATGCGCGGGTCGTACTCCAACGTGTTCCGGATCAGTTTCCTGTACTCGTCGTTGGCCTCGTCACGCAACATGTTCATGAAGGCCGAGTTGTAGACCCGGTGCATGCCCAGAGTCCGAACGAAGTAGCCTTCGAGCATCCAGAAGGCCTCGGCCAACAGCAGCGTGTCGGGCGCCTCGACGCCAACACGGTCGACAACCTCCCGCCAGAACTCCTCGGGCATCATCCGCTCGAAGTCTGTCCGGGAGATCCCGAAGCCGGACCGCGATGGGATATCACCGCCGGTCCCCGGCTCCGGGAACCACAGACGTTGGAAGTTCTTTCGCGTCAGTGTCATCGCCGCGTCGAACCGGATGATCGGAGACAGGCGCGCTACGTGGAGAATGGTCCGGATCACCGCCTCCCGAACCTCGGGCTTGCGATAGTCCAGTTGTGCCGTGTCATTCCACGGCATCGAGGTGCCGTCGTTGCCGTGATAGATGTAGCGCACCTCACCGGTCCAGTGGTCTACTCGCTTGAAGACCACCGCAGCATCGCTCTTGTCCCAGTAGCCGTCTTCGAGGTAGATCCCGACCCTTTCGTCGGCACAGAGGTCGGCGCCGGTGAAACTGTAGTCCGGATAGGGACAGTCGGGGAGGCCGATGAACCAGTCCGGGTGCTCGATCACCCATCGCCCGTCGATCCCGACATGGTTGGGCACCATATCGGTCGTCATGCGGATGCCCCGCTCCCACGCCCGGGCCTTGAGGTCGTCGAAGGCCGCCTGCCCACCGAGATCAGAGGCTACGGTGTAGTCGTGCAGCGAATAGGCCGAAGCGACCGCATCCTCATCGCCCATCCATTTCTTGATCGTCGCCGAGGCCTGGCTGCGCTCCCACAGGCCGATCAGCCACAGGCCGGTGATGCCTTGACTGTGCAGGAGATCCAGCGCCTCATCGGGAATTTGATCCAGGCGGGCGATCTCCCTGCCATACTCCCCAGACAACTGTGCCAGCCACACGTAGGTGTTCTTGGCGATCAGGACGACCCTGGGCATCCATTCGAGGTCGGCGCTGAAAGCCTCGAATTCCTCGTCGGACCAGTCTTCGTAGGTCGGCGCCACAATGGGCCCCGGGCCCGGCGGAAAGACCGGACGATATTCTTCGGCAAGGAAGTCCAGGCCCCCGAGAAGGCGAATCATCATCGACTCGAGCCACACGCCCCAACGGTTTCGAATGAAGTCCAACTGCTGCTGAAGAGAATGGGGCGAGGCCGCGACCGGCTCGCGAAGAAGGTCGATCAAGGTCGGCCCCCCCCGCTCGAGGCCCGGCCGGCCCTTGAAGAAGGCCTGAAGACGGTTGACCACAGCCGCGTAGGCGGTGCTCCGGACCAACTCGGCATCGTCAAAAAGGTCCCGCAAGGGCTCAAGGGCCGGATTGGCGTTGGCCAGCCACAGAAGAACGATTTCTTCGACCACCACCTGCCGGTTGGCCACCCCGCCCGTGGCGCCCTCCAGATAATCGAGGGGCGAGATCTCATCATCCCGAACGGCACGGGGCGGGAAGGCCTCGACGAAGGCCTCCAGGGTCGTTTCCACAGCCGAAACCCCGAGGTCGATCTCCAGTTCCTTCAAGGCCCGGGCGAAAACATCAGGATCGACCGTTTCACGGTAGACACCGATCAAATGGTGCATCATTTCGTGCAACAGACCCGCGGCGTTGATGTCCGAAGCACTGACCGACCGACCGGCATCCCCGGACGCCCGGCGGATGGCGTTGATCGCTGAAGCCGTCTCCCGAGCGGCCCGCAGATCAGCCAGAATGACGTTGCCGTCCAGGGCAAACAGGCCATCGGACAACCCGAAGTGCATGCGCGCACGCCGGGACACCAGCATTTCGAATGACACATCGGGCCACTGTCTCTTCATGGTCACCGATGATAGCGGGTTTCAGAGGAAAAGGCCTCCAATGGAGACGTCGACCTCGCCGGGTTGCCCACCTATTCAGTTTCTAATCTGTCCCCTTGGAGCTTCCGGCTTCACCGACTTTCCGCACCACCGGAGTCACCTCACCCTCCTGCACCGTGTATACATGCTCGGTGAAGATCCCCGCCAAGGCATCGGGGTCGTCGTAGTAGTTGTTGCGGGTCTCTTCGGAGTCCATCGTCACCATCGTCGATGTCAATGCCTCTGCAGTGACCTCGACCAGCATGTATCCGCTGGCCCTGAGGTCAACGCCGACGATGTCGGACGGCGTCACGGCATCATCGAGAGAGGTGATCTGCATCAGGGGGCCAAACTGGGCCACCAGTTGTTCGAGCCCGGGAATCTGGCCCAATATCGGGTGACGCTGCAAAGCGCCCAGGATCAGCTCCTCCAGGCTCTCCGAAGAGGCCGCCGGCGCGGTGAACTCGATCAGACCGTTCTGGTGGTCAGTAACGAACCACGAGTGGATGTCGCCCGAAATGACAACAGTGTTGGGCACTGTCGCCAACATTCCCTGGAGTTCCATCAGCTTCTGTGGAAATCCGTCCCACTGGTCGGCATTGACCATGATCCGCGTCCGCAGCGCATCGGGAAACTCCGGCGGCAGTATGGGGGCAATGGCTTCGTTGCTGAAATCCAGGATCATCGGCGACATCGAAACCGACGAGGCCATGACCTTCCAGACCGTATCGTGCTGCAGCACACCGGCCAGCCAGGCGAATTGCGGACCGCCGAGAGCATCCTGGGCCGCACCACCGCTTTGGAAGTACCGCGCAAAGGCCACGAGGTCAAAGCCGTCCTTGAGCAGCATGTAGCGCGAACCCATCGAGTCGTTGAGGCTGGTCTTGCCGACGAAGAGATAGGGCAGTCCGCGGGGCATGTGGGCGACAACATCACCCACAAAATACGGCTGCAAACCCGCCGCTTGGAACAGAGAGTTAATGAACATCGTGCTGATGTTGCCGGTCAGCAGGTTTTTCGCATGGCTCAGAGCGGCGAAAAAGTCCATATCCGGGTTTTCCTGCATCACCAGCTGGGCGAGGATCGTCGAGCAGGTCTGCTTGAAGATCGGCAGGTGTGAAGCCCAGAGGTCCATGTCCAGGTAGGGGTCGAAGCTCCCGGCCATTGCGTCAAAGAGGTCACTGCCCATCAGCTGCCGCAAGGTCGGCTCATCCAAAGCCAAGGCGCCTGGGAAGGCGTCCTCGGCGATCAGATGGTCCGGCCTGTAGGACCGGTAGTCCGTCATCGACAGGTGCAACAGGGACCCGAATCGAAAATCACGGTAGATCATTGAATTCGGGTAGAGCATCGAGTCGTCGATGGCCAACTCCCCTTCGTCACCCAGACCGACTTCGGTCGGAATCCACTCGAAAAAGGCCTGCTCCGAGCGACGCCGGCGCTCGACGTCGTTTTCGTCCACCCGTCCGTCGTCATCGGTTGCCGTCGCGCCCAACCAGTCGTCGGAAAACTCGTGATCATCCCAGATGACCACCATCGGCCACC
>JAUWTC010000095.1 GCA_030609785.1 Holophagae bacterium | reverse complement strand
GCAAAAGACGTGGCCAACAGAGGCTTCGCTCACTTGCGCATCACGAAGAAGGCGTAGCTGAAACAGTCAGGGTTCCGACGGAACGTCGCGATCTCACTCCTCGCCTCTTCGAGCACGGCGACAGCATCTGGACTGTCCTTCCACTCGGCCTCCTTCTCAGCGATACGCTTCTCCATGGGATCGTAGTATTGTTCGGTCCATGCGCCAGGCGGGAAAACGAAATGTCCCACTGGTTCGTATCCGATGCGGTCGATGACAACGAGTTTGTTCGCCACGGTGTCGATCTCGGGATAGTCCTTCCAGAACTCAATGACCTCAGGCGGAGGATCGGACCTTAGCCACACTGCTTCACTTACTGCAACGTAGCCCCCCGGTTTGACGAACTCTCTGATCTTCCGCAGGCCGCCCTCGAATCCCAGGAAGTAGATTGCTCCCTCGGACCAGATCACGTCGAAACTTGCCCCCGGAAAGTCCATCTCGTTCATGTCCAGCTCAAGCGTCTTGAGGCGGTCGGAGACGCCAGCGCTGGCGGCCTTGGCTTTGACTCGGGCAATCATGTCCGGAAACAGATCAAGAGCCACAACTGTGCCTGTTGTGATCCTCAAGAGTTCAACTGTCTGCATTCCGGGGCCGCAGCCGATGTCGAGGACTCGAGGTGACTCTGGAACATGCGACATCATCTCAAACGCCTTGCGCGTCAGCTCGTCAGAGCCGGGGCCGGCGCGCGGCAACGTGCCGTAGATCTGGAGAAAGTAGTCCATTCGCTCCACGGGAAAACCTCTTGTCTTGTCACGCCTCGCCAAGGCTGCATGGTTCCTTGTCAACACTCGGTCGGACAAGTCTACACCACCAGCCGAGTTCGTTGCGAACTCGGTCTGCGGGAGCTTGCTCTTGCGGCGAAGTCGCCTAACACCTCTACAGGCTCTACCCCCGCATCAAGCGGCGGCTCTCTTGGAGTTTGAGGTAATCGCGGGCTTGGGCGGCAGCGTCAGTAACCCGCGTCCGGGACCGCAGGCAGCGTCCGTGATCCGCGTCCGAGACCGTGGCGGCGTCGGCGTCCGAATTCCACGACCGCGACCGACTGCCCCGGTCCACAGTTTCCGACCCCGGCCTTCCGGCACACCCTTCGGGCGCACCAGCGTCGCCATTTCCCTCAAACGGGGCGTGCCATGCTTCGTATTTTTCCCCGGCAGGTCCTCCGATTCATGTTTCGCTCAAGGAAAAATCGAGCTTGGCAACCCACGGCGGTCACCTCGGCGACAAAGTCTTGGCCAAGGGTGCAGGCCGCCGAGGTCGTTTTTCGGAGGGGCGGTCATCCTCCCGATCCAGTATTTGATGCCCCTCCGGGAAACGCACCGAGCTGGGGTGCCGGAGGCACTCCAGAAGGCCGGGGTTGGAGACAGGGTCTGGGGCAGGGGCCGCGACGGTGTGCAGCGGCAGTAAACCGCGGCAGTGAGCAGATGACAGGGGCCGCAATCAGCCTCAGGTACGGCGACCGCGGTCACCGACGCGGTTCGCGGGCCCGGACGCGGTTCGCCGCCCCGGCCCACGGACGCGGTCCCGGTCGCGGTCTGCGGTTTGCGGACGCTGACGCGGATCGCGGCCCCTCACTACAAAATTTCAGGTTGCCCGAAAATACCTCTTGATTTATGCTTTATTTACACCTACACTGAAAATAGCCCCCATATACGGGCAGGGAGGAGCTACATGGCCGCCACAAGGCACTCAATCACAACCGTGCTCGCCACCACAGATACCGGTGTGTGCCGCGCTTCGGACCTGCTCCTGAGCCGACGACGGGAGCCCCCTTCATCACCCTTGGTCACCGACATCCCCGGTCTGGACACACTCTTGAGCGGCGGCCTGGCACGAGGTTCGCTGGCCGAGCTGGTCGGGCGGCCTTCGTCCGGCCGGTTCGCCATCCTCCTGACCGTCCTTCAGCGGATCACCTCATCCGGAGAACCCGCGGCCCTGGTCGACCAGGGCGCCCACCTCGACCCTCAGTCGGCCGCCGCGGCCGGCATCGACCTCGAGCGGTTGCTGTGGGTCTGCCCGAAACGTCTGCCCGATACCCTGGCCGCCGCCGAACTCCTGGTGGCGACCGGGTTCTCCCTGGTGGCGATCGACCTCGGCCTACCCCCCGTCAAGGGCAGGGCGCCTCTGGCCGCATGGCTCCGACTGGCTCGCCGCACCGCCGAGTACCGGGCCGTCACCCTGGTGGGCGCCCCTTATCGCGTCAGCGGCTGCGCAGCGAACACCGTGGTCATCGCCGGAAAAACACGTGGACGTTGGTCCGGCCGCCCTGGAGACGTACGAACGCTCGAAGGTCTGAGGAGCCGCCTCGAACTGACCAAACACAGAGACCACCAGCCCGAGGCACGCGCCCGGCTGACCCTGACCCTGCCCGAAGCCGTTTTCGGCACTCCCGCCGAAAACGACTTATTGACCACCACTCACCGAGAGGAGTTCTCCAATGCCCAATCCCAGTGAACTGTCGGCACGCGCCATTGTCGAATCAACCTTCGCCGCCGCCGGCCTTCTCGCCATCGGCTACACCCTCCTGGTGCTGGCTTTTTGCATATGAACGACCAGCGATCAACTGAGGCACTGGAAATCCGTGAAGCACAGAGAGACAAATGAACCACAAAGACACAAAGAGCACGAAGGGTTTCATTGACAATACTTTCTTTGTGTTCTTCGTGTCTTCGTGGTTCAACCTTCTTCGTTCCGGTGGCTTCTCTTTTTGTGCCTTTTTGTGCCTTTTTGTGGCTATTTTTTAAGTTTCAGCTGAGAGCTTCCCATGCCCCGCATCGCCTGTATCTTCGCGCCGTGTTTCCCCTTGGCCGCCCGGCTTCGGGCCGAGCCGGAGCTGGGCGGAAAGCCGATCGTGATCTGCCGGGGCGACGGTACAGCGGCTCGTGTCATCGCCGCGTCTCGTGCGGCATGGCGTTTCGGCCTCAGACCCGGCACGACCCTGGCGCAAGCCCGCAGCCGGTTACCGGACGTTATCGCCCGAGCCCATGACGTCGTTGCCGAGAGGTCGGCCTCTGAGGCCCTTCTTGAAGCTGCCACCACCCTCTCACCGAGGGTCGAAGCCGGCACAAACGACAGGGTGTTCGCCGACATTTCCGGCATGGAAAAACTCTTTCCCGGCGACGGCGGCGAAAGCGAGATCGGACGAACGGCCATGCTGGCCGCCGAGGTCCTGTCCCTGGTCGTTCAGGTCGGCATTGCCGACACCAAGTTGGCCGCCCGGATCGCCGCCGCCAACCCCGACTCACCCACCATTGTCCCCGCAGGCGGCGAGGCGGCCTTTCTTGCGCCGCTGCCTCTCAGTAGGCTTGACCTGACGCAAAGACTCCGAGAAACCCTCGGCAAGTGGGGCGTGCAAACCGCCGGGCAACTGGCGGCCCTCCCCGCAGATCGAGTCACAGCTCGCCTGGGCCCCGCCGGAGAGGCCGCTCACCGCGCCGCCCGGGGCGAAGATCCCGAACCGCTGCTCCCCCATCACCCTCCGGCGACCTTGACCGAGGGACTGGAGTTGGAGTGGCCGGTCGTTACCCTCGACCCCCTGCTGGCCACCCTCCGCCCCTGCCTCGAACGTACCCACCTCCGCCTGGCCCATCAGGACCTGGCCTGCACCCTCCTGGAGTTGGAGTTGGTGCTGGAACCCGAGGGCGTCGATCGACGCCTGATCCGTCTCCCCGCACCGGCTCGGGACGTGGAAGCCCTGTTGGCCCTGATCCGCCTGGAGATCGAGGCTCGCCCCCCCGAAGGACCGGTGGCGGCCTTTCGCTGCATCGTCCACCCCGACCGTCCCCGTACCGGCCAGTTGACCCTCTTCGGCCCGCCGGAGATCCACCCCGACCGCCTGGCCGTCACCCTGGCCCGGTTGGCGGCCCGTCTGGGTCCCGACCGGGTGGGCTCACCCCGGGTTGTTGACGGCCACCTGCCGGAACGCACGATAAGCGTGCCCTTCACCCCCCCCCCACCGCCGAAGAGCCGGACGGCGCCTCGACGGGGTCGGGGGCTTTTGGCCGTCAGGGCACTGCGACCGCCGGTCGCTTTGGAGGTGATTGTTGAGGAGGAGGAGTCAAAGGGTCAAAGAGACTCATCCACTGTAGGGGCGGGTCCCCGTGCCCGCCCGCCTCAGGTTCACGATGTCGAAAGGGTTCGCCAACCGGACCATCTCCACTTCTTCGCCTCCCAGCTTCCCAGCGTCCCAGCTTCCCAGCTTCCTGGCGTCCCAGCGTCCCAGCGTCCCATATCCGTCGCTTCGGAGACCGGCGCCAAGCCCCACATCCAAGGTCTGGTACGCGTGGCCGCCGGCCCATGGAGCCTCGAGGAGGGGTGGTGGAAAGACGAACCCATCGCCAGGGAGTACTGGGACGTCGAACTCTCCGGCGGGGGGCTCTATCGCATCTACCGGGATAGCACGTCGGGCGATTGGTTTGGGGACGGTGTTTATGACTGACCCGGCGAAACCTGGATCAAGAGAGGGCCGAAAGAGAAGGGAATTAAACCGCCAAGACGCCAAGAGCGCAAAGAGAGAAGAAAATGAACCACGAAGACACGAAGATCACAAAGAAAATAGTTTGAGAGCTGCTTGCAAAATTCGTTGCGGCACGATGTGGGGCAGTACCCGCACTGCATCCTTTCGGATGCGGAACCTGATGGTTCCATTTATTCCGTTTTCCTCTTTGTGCGCTTCGTGTCTTCGTGGTTCAACCTGTTCTCTGCGCCGCCTTTGCGCTCTTTGCGTCTTTGCGGTTCAAATTTCCCCTCCGACTTCGCGAGTGCGCTCGTGATCTATCCCGAACTCCATGCCGCCTCTGCATTTTCCTTTCTCGAGGGAGCGTCTTTGCCCGAAGATCTCGTCCAGCGAGCGGCGGAGTTGGGACTGCCGGCGGTGGCGTTGGTCGATCGCAACACATTGTCCGGGGCGCCGCGCTTTTTCAAGGCGGCAAAGGCATCGGGAATCAAGGCCTTGGTGGGTGCCGAGGTGGTGTTGGAAGAGAGCTTTCAGCTCTCCGCTGGGACGCTGGCATGCTGGGACGCTGGGATGCAAGATCACCGGAGAGAACCGAATCTTGGAGTGCAGCTCTCCCGGCCCGCATCTCGACAGCCTGGGGTTTTAGATGAGCATCAACCATCAGTCGACGCGCGACTGCCGGGACCGCTGGGCATCGTCCCGGACCCACCGCCTCCGGGCACACCGTTGCCCCGTTTGACCCTGCTGGTCGAGAACCGGTCGGGCTACCGCAATCTCTGCAGACTGCTGACCGAGGCTGCCCGCCACCACCCCAAGGGACGAGCCCGCGCCTCCTTGGCCCAGGTTCAGGCCCACGCCGAAGGCCTGCACTGCCTGACCGGCGGAGTGGAGGGCCTGGTCGCCCAACGCCTGATCCACCATGGCCTCGATGCCGCCAGACGTACCCTCGAAAACCTCCACCGCCTCTTCCCGAACCGCCTCGCCGTCGAACTCCAGCGCCACGGACTGCGCGAGGAGGAACACCGTAACCGGGCTCTGATCGACCTCAGCCGGAGTCTCCGCCTCCCCGTGGTCGCCGCGGGAGGCGTGCGCTATGCCGGTCGCAAGAACAAGGACCTGGCCGACGTACTGGCCTGCATCCGGGAAGGCGCAACCCTGGACGGTGCCGGCCGCCTGCTCGACGCCCAAAGGGAGCGCCACCTCAAGGCGCCCGAAGAGATGCACCGACTCTTCGCCGATGTCCCCAGAGCCATCGGCGGTGCGGCAGACCTGGCCGACCGCCTGCACTTCACCTTGGACGATCTCGGATACCGATTCCCCGACTACCCCCTGCCTCCCGGTGAAAGCCTCAATTCCTACCTTCGCCAGGTGACGTGGGCCGCTGCACGCTGCCGCTTCCGCCCCCTGACCGCGCGCGCACAAGCACAACTGGAAAAGGAACTGACCCTGATCGGAAAGCTGGACCTGGCCGGCTACTTCCTGATCGTCTGGGACATCGTTCGTTTCTGTCAGAGAGAGAAGATCCTGGCCCAGGGCCGAGGGTCGGCCGCCAACTCCGCCGTGTGCTACGCCTTGTCGATCACCGCTGTCGACCCGGTCAAGATGGAGCTGCTTTTTGAGCGCTTCTTGTCCGAAGAACGCGGCGAGTGGCCGGACATCGATTTGGACCTGCCCTCGGGGCCGCAGCGAGAAAAGGTCATCCAGCATGTCTATTCGCGGTACGGCCCCCACGGCGCCGCCATGACCGCCAATGTCATCACATACCGGGATCGCTCCGCCTCACGAGAGGTCGGCAAGGCGGTCGGCTTCTCGCTCGAACAGGTCGACCGGATCTCCAAGCGCTTGGGCGGCCACGCCTCGCGGGAGTTCGACGAGGGCACCAGGGATTTCGACACCGAACTCCGGGCTCTGGGTTTCGACCCGGAGGCTCGGCGCGTCCGACACTTCAAGCGCCTGTGGCATGAGATCCACCACATGCCCCGCCACCTCGGACAGCACTCGGGTGGCATGGTCATCGCTCAGGGCCGCCTCGACGAGGTCGTTCCGCTGGAGCCCGCCGCAATGGAGGGGCGCACGATCATCCAGTGGGACAAGGACGACTGTGCCGACCTCGGCCTGATCAAGGTCGACCTGCTGGGCCTTGGCATGCTGGCCGCCATTGAGGACTCCATCCCGATGATTCGTTCCCACGAAGGCGTCGACCTCGATCTGGCCCACCTGCCGCCTGACGACCCCGAAACCTACGCGATGATCCGCCGCGCCGACACCGCGGGCGTTTTCCAGATCGAGAGCCGCGCTCAGATGGCCTCCCTGCCGCGCAACCGACCCGAGTGTTTCTATGATCTGGTCGTTCAGGTCGCGATCATCCGACCCGGCCCCATCGCCGGCAAGATGACCAGCCCCTACCTGCAGCGGCGGCTGGGTCGGGAGCCCGTCAGCTACCCTCATCCCAGCCTGGAGCCGGTGCTCAAACGTACCCTCGGCGTGCCGCTGTTCCAGGAGCAACTCCTGCGCATCGCCATGGTGGCAGCAGGCTTCTCCGGCGGCGAGGCCGAAGAACTGCGCCGTGCCATGGGGTTCAAGCGCTCCCACGAACGCATGAAGGGAATCGAGGCACGACTGCGACGCGGCATGAGCGCCAAAGGCATCACGGCTGAGGGCCAGGAGGAGGTCGTCCGCGCCATCACGTCCTTCGCCCTCTACGGCTTCCCCGAAAGCCATGCCGCCAGCTTCGCCCTGATCGTCTATGCCTCGGCCTACCTCAAGTGCCACCACCCGACGGCGTTCTACGCCGGCCTGCTCAACGCCTGGCCCTTGGGCTTCTATCACCCGGCGACCCTGGTCAAGGACGCGCAGCGAGCGGGTGTCGAAGTCCATCCGGTCGACGTCAACCGTTCCGGGTGGCGGTGCCGCTGGGAAGGCGGGGGCATCCGCCTGGGACTGCGGTGGGTCCACGGCCTCAAGCGGGATGCCGGCGAGAGGATTGAAACCGAGCAGAGGGCCCACACCTTCACCAATCCCAGCGATCTTGCCCGCCGCTGCGAGCTGTCCTCGGACGAACTGGAACGCCTGGCTCACGTCGGCGCACTGGCCGCCTTCGGTCTTTCCCGGCGGAAGGCTCTGTGGCAGGTCGCCGAGGTTTCCGGTCGCAACAAACCTCTCTTCGAACGACTGGCGCCGGAGGAGGATTCACCGCTTGAGGAGATGAGCGCAATCGAAGAGACCATGGCCGACTATGGCGGCCTCAATCTGACCACCGGCCCTCATCTGATGCACTACTTCAGGCCGGAGCTCGATCGGCGTGGCGTCACCCCGATGGCCCGGCTCAAAGACTGTCGAAACGGCCAACTGATCACGGTCGCCGGCGCCGTCATCGTGCGCCAACGCCCCGGCACGGCCAAGGGCTTCGTCTTCCTGACCATGGAAGACGAAGGCGGAACGGTACAGGCCATCATCAAACCCAACCTCTACCGCCAGTACCGACAGTTGATCGTCACCTCACCCT
>JAUWTC010000086.1 GCA_030609785.1 Holophagae bacterium | reverse complement strand
CTGGTGCTGGGCACCCTGGCAACGGCTGTGGTGGCCTTCCCCCTCAAAGACAGGGCGACGGCTGCGTTCGAACAACCGATGGTCGTCGGCGTGTGCCTTGTGATTACCGGCATTGTGGTGTTCTCGACCCGCATCTTCGGCCGCGGGCATTACACCGAGGCGACGACTACCTGGAAACACGCAGCCCTGGTCGGCCTGGTCCAGGGGTTGGCAATCTTCCCCGGGATCTCCCGCTCCGGCGCGACGATCACCGCAGGTCTCGGAACAGGCCTCGATCGGGCCTGGGCCGCCAGGTTCTCCTTTTTGATGAGCGTTCCGGCAATCGCCGGGGCAACTCTGGTCGAACTGGTATCGGAACGTGACGCACTGGCGGTCGCCGGCACGGGTTTCTGGGGACCGACGGTCATCGGGGGCATCGCCGCGGCGGTCACAGGCCTTGTCGCGCTCCGGCTGGTCATCCGCATGGTCAGTTCCCGGATCTTCGATCGTTTCGCCTGGTACTGTCTGCCCCTCGGCGCAGTGGTAATCGTACTCGCCATGATGAGGGTGTTATGACCGAGCGCACACTTCGGGAGATTGCGGCGGTGGCCTTGATTCTCGGCGCCATTTTGATGGCGGTGGCCCTGATCAGCCACCATCCCCTGGATCCAAGCCCCTTCCACACTCAAACCGCTCACGACACGCCCCTGAACCTGGTCGGATGGCTTGGGGCCAGTTTGTCGGCGTCCCTGCTTGGCGTGTTCGGTGTATCGGCTGTCCTCCTGCCTCTCCTGGCCGCGATCCTGGGCTGGTCCCTGCTCCGACAGCAGGTTCCGGACGGCCTCAAATGGATCGGCGTCGGCTGGTTGCTGGTCCTGATGTCCATTCCCGGGCTGGTGGGCCTGATGTGCTCCGAAGTGTCCTTTCGAGGCGGCACCTTGTCGTGCGGGGGCCTGGTCGGACACGCAGCCGGTGATCTCCTGGGCGGTCTGGCAGGACCGGTCGGGCGCGTGATCATCCTGGTCTTCTTCATCATCGTCGGGCTCTTGTTGGTTTCGGGACTCTCGGTGGAGCGGGGTGCCGACGGTATTCACCGCCAACTGACCAATCGAATGGGACGACGCAGGCAGGTCAAAAAGGACCGACGGCGCCAACAACAAGAAGACGAGGACCGCCGAACCGTCCTCAGCCGCCAGCATGACCGCCTGACCGAGGACTACCCGGGTCCTGGGTCGATCACGGTCAAGGAGCTCAAAGGCAAGGGGAGTATCCGGATCAACCGTCGCAAGAGTGGCGCCGGCCGGGAGGGCGGCCCCGAGGATCGGCTGACCTCTGCCGGCCGCCTGGATCTCCGGTTCGATCAAGATGAGACCTCTGGGCGGCGGGCCGCGACCTCCAGCGCGAAGAGGTCGAAGACGCCGAAAACCCGCCGGAGCAAAGCCCCTGCATCCGAACCGAAGACCCAGATCCAGGAGGAGTTCGACTTCGTCGAGGACCTGGACACGTACGACCTGCCGCGACTGTCCTTCCTCGATACCCAGGACGATGAGGTCGAGCGGGACTCGTCGGCCCTGATGGAAATCGGCCGGATGTTGACCGACAAATGCCAGGAATTCAAGGTCCGGGGTGAGGTGGTCAACATCCGAACCGGACCGGTGGTGACAACCTACGAGTTCCGATTGGCATCGGGCGTCAAGATCGCCGCAGTCCAGAACCTCTCCGAGGACCTCGCGCTGGCCCTGCGCACATCTTCGGTCCGGATCGACCGTATCCCCGGCCGGGCGACGGTCGGAATCGAGGTCCCCAACCCCGAACCGGAAGTCATCCGGTTGTCGAAGATCATCGAAGCCCCGGAATTCCAGCGAGCCCGATCGCTCTTGACGCTGTGTATGGGCGTCGACATCCGGGGCAATCCCTTCGTCACTGATTTGCAGCGGGCGCCTCACCTCCTGATCGGCGGTTTTACCGGTTCGGGAAAATCGGTCGGCATCAACGCGATGATCCTGTCGATCCTCTACAAGGCCCGGCCCGACGAGGTCAAGTTCATCCTGGTCGACCCGAAGATGGTCGAACTGGGGGTCTATAAGGACATCCCTCACCTCCTGACACCGATCATCACCGAACCGAAGAAGGCAGCCAACGCCCTGGCATGGGCGGTCGACGAGATGGACCAGCGGTACCGGAAGCTGGCCACCCTTGGTGTACGAAACCTCGAGCAGTACAACCAGCTGGTCAGCGACCCCAAGCAGCTGAAATTGACCCGGGAACGGCTCCTCGGCGAGGTGGATGACGATCATGAGTTCGAGCCCATGCCCTTCATTGTCATCATCATCGACGAGCTGGCCGATTTGATGATGACTGCCGGCAGGGCGGTCGAGGAAGCCATCACCCGTATCGCCCAGAAGGCCCGAGCGGTGGGCCTCCACCTGATCTGCGCGACTCAGCGGCCCTCGGTCGACGTCCTGACCGGAATCATCAAGGCCAATTTTCCGGTCCGGGTCGCCTACAAGGTCCGATCTCGCCACGACTCCAGGACCATCCTGGACGGCATCGGTGCAGAACACCTGATCGGGCGGGGCGACATGCTCTACCTGCCTGCCGGTACCTCGAACATCATGCGCATCCACGGTCCCATGGTGAACGAGAAGGAAATCGCCAGTGTGGTTCGCTACATCAAGAGATTCGGCAAGCCCGAATATCAAAAGGGCATCCTGTCCCACCAACCACTCGGTGGAAACGAACGGGGATCTGGGGGCGGCAACGGGTCCGGTGACGGCATAGAGTCCTTCGAGGATCCGATGTACGAGCAGGCAGTTCGATTGGTCGTCACCGAGCGCAAGGCGTCGGCATCACATATTCAAAGGCGATTGCGTTTGGGTTACACACGATCGGCCCGATTGATCGATATGATGGAAAGCGAAGGCATCGTCGGTCCGGCCGCCGGTTCGAAGGGCAGGGAGATCCTGGTGCCCGAAAACTACTTCGCCGAGGTTGACGAGACCCACGCCCTCAACGGCAACGACGACTCAGGGGAGGCTTGAGATGGACGTTTTGGAATTCGCTGGACTGGATATGCTGACCCTCGGCGCCCTCGGAGCGGCCTCCGCACTTCTCGTTGTCCTGATCATCAGTTTCCGGTCCCGCGGGCGGGTCTTTTGTCAGTACCTCAAGCACATGAGCGGCATCGAACTCAATCCGAAGATGGTCAACCGCGTCTTCAGGCACAACGGCCGTGCGGGGGTCCGCGATCTCCTGATCGATCTGATCATCCAGGAGGACCTGGCCGACCCCTCTCGAGTCGTCACCCCGGACAGCAAGCCGGAACGTTCGATCTACGACTCCGGCGTCTTCGAGCGCTGAGGCAAAAGAAGACAATTGAACCGCAAAGACCGCTAAGATCGCAAAGACAGGCGCAAAGATAATTTTCAAAAAATAAACCTTTGTGTTCTCTTCGTGCTCTTGGTGTTCTTTGTGGTTCAATCGCTTCCCTCTTCGTGCCCCCTTCGCGCTCTTTGCGTCTTGGCGGTTCATAACTTTCCCTGGGCTCGTCGGTGCCACCCCCGCTCGTCGCTTGTCCGGGTTATCCTTCCTCGATGGTGAATTATGCGGGTTAAGATCCTTCCGGACCATGTCATCAACCGAATTGCCGCCGGCGAGGTGGTTGAGCGCCCGGCCTCCGTCGTCAAGGAGCTGGTCGAAAACGCCCTGGACGCCGATGCCACACGGGTCGAGGTCGAACTCTCCGTCGGTGGTCGCTCGTTGATTCGGGTCGCCGACGACGGCTGCGGGATGGATCACGACGACGCTCTTTTGGCCCTCGAGCGCCACGCCACTTCCAAGTTGGATACGGCCGAGGATCTGGACCGGATCTCGACCCTCGGCTTCCGGGGCGAGGCCCTGCCCTCGATTGCCGCCGTCTCCAGATTCCGCCTCTCCAGCTGCGCCGACCCCGCCGAAGGAGGCGTCGAGATCACGGTTGAGGGCGGACGCATCCTGGGCGTTGACGGGCAGGCCCGGGGTCGAGGAACGACCGTCGAGGTTCGGGACCTCTTCTTCAACACCCCTGCACGGCGGAAGTTCCTCCATGCCCCCGAGACCGAACTCAGGCACGCACAGGACGCAGTTGTTGCCATGGCGCTGGCCAGGCCCGAAGTCACCTTCATCCTGTCGCACGGAGGCAGGACCTTGATCGAGGCCCCTCCGGCCACATCTCTGGACCAACGACTGAGGGACCTGCTCCGTCGACGGGGCTTGGACACCGTGCATCGGTTCGAGGCAGAGGGTGGCGGTATGCGGGCCTGGGGACTGCTGGCGCCGGGCAAGGGTTCGGGCCGGCCCCAGCTGACCCTGCTGGTCAACGGCCGATGGGTACGGGACCGCCTCCTGGTCGGTGCGGTCAACCGGGTCCTGCGCGCGGCAGGCTCGGGCTTCGGCGGATCGCGGGTGGTGCTGCTGCTGACGGCGCCGCCTGATGCGGTCGACGTCAACGTTCACCCCGCCAAGACCGAGGTTCGCTTCGCCCGCTCCGGCGCCGTCTTCAGCCTGGTCGAACGAGCCCTTCGCGGAGTCATCACCACCGGCCAGGGCCAGGTGGAGGTGCGCCACTTCGACAGCCTGGGCCCTTCTCCACCCTCTCATGCGGCCGAACCGCAGGCGATAACCTGGTCCGCCCCTGCCGCTCCGACCACTGGGCCATCGCTCTTCCCCCACCCGGTCTATCAGCCGGAGGACGGCGGAACGAGGACGTACGACGGACCGCGTCTGGGCCAACCGGCAGCAGGACACGCCAGCGGTGCAAAGGCCGGCGCTTCCGACACGCCCTTCGGCCGCCTGATGGGACAGTACCGCCGGTCGTTCATTCTGCTCGAGGACCAGCACGGTCTGGTCATCGTCGACCAGCACGTCGCTCACGAGCGGGTGTTGTACGACCAGATTCTTCGCCGGCTGGATGGGGAACAGGCGCCGTCGCAACGCCTTCTGGCACCTCTGCTTCTGGAGGTCGACGAATCCCTGGCGGCCGCCCTGCCGAGGTTGGCCGATATACTGGGCAAGGTCGGCTTGGAGGCCGATGTCTTCGGGCCGGAAACCGTCCGCATCTCCGGCCTGCCGCCGGACCTCGACCCCGAGGAGGCTCGAAAAGTCGTCGAGGAACTGCTCGAACGAGCCACCGAACTCGACGGCATCCCCGAGCGAGTCGCCGAGATCCTCAGAGAGGAACTGGCCGCCTCAATGAGTTGCCGGGCGGCGATCAAGGTCAACCACGGCTTGGCTGAGATCGAACAACGGGCCCTGCTCGACGATCTGGCCCATACCGACAACCCCTACCGGTGCCCTCACGGCAGACCGATCATCCTCCGCCTGAGTCAGGAGGAGATGGAACGACGACTCGGGAGACGATGATGAAACGCGAAATCTGGCACCTGACCGAGGGCCTGGTGTTCATGCACTTTGCCGTCTACTTTTTGACCTCAACCGGTCAGGGAAGCCTGGAAACACTGGCTCTCCTGCCCGGCATGGTCGCCACCCGACCCTGGACTCTCTTTACCTTCCAGTTCATCCACACCGGCATGATCTCGTTCTTCTTTTCGGCACTGGTGCTCTGGATCATGGCCCGGCCCCTCGAGGAGCTCTGGGGATCACCCCGCTTCCTCGCCTTCTACCTGATCTCCATCGGAGGCGCCACAGGAACCGCCCTCCTGCTGGGTGCACCCCTGGTCGGAGACATCTTCCTTGCCACCTCCCTGCTCTTCACCTTCGCCACCCTCTACCCCGACACCGAGTTCCGGCTGTTCTTCATCCTGCCGGTCAAGGTCAAGTACCTTGCGGTCGTCGGCGGAGCGTTCCTGGCCTTTCAGAGCTTCAACTATGGCCTGGTGGCCGGCGCGGCCAATTTCGTCGGAATGTCCGCGGGTTATGTCTTCTTCCTGGCTACGAGACGCATTCCAACGCGACGTAAGATCGCATTCGAGATGAAAAAGCGTCGTGCAAAAAGAGAGATTTCGGCCGAAAACAATGCCACCGAGGGACGCAACCGCCTGTGGGACCCCCGGGTCATGCAGGCCGAGGCCGAGACCCGCGCCGCCGGAGACGTTCCTGCCGGTCTCCAACCCCTGCTCGAAGAACTCGATGTCGCCGCCGACTCAACGATCACCGTCTGCGCCCCGGAGGATTTCGGCCACATCGACGATGAGACCTGCCGCACCTGTGCCGGCTATCCCGAGTGCGCCGCAAGGGCCATTCGAGCGGCGGCACAGAAGGAATAGCCGAAAAAAGGCACAAGAAAAAACGCAGAGACGCAGCGACGGCGGCCGGGGCCGGGCCAACGCCGGCGTCAACCCCTGAGAGCACCCTCTCCGACGGGGCGTGCGGTCCTTGACGTTGTCCTGCGACCTCCTCCCGATTGGTGCAACGTTGCGGTCAACGTCAAGGGGGGCAACCCACGGCGACCACCTTGGCGACCAAGTCTCGGCCGAGGACAGCCGGCCGCCGAGGTTCTTTCCCGGAGGGGCGGTCCTACTCCCAGTCCAAAATATGCTGCCCCTCCGGGAAATGCACCGAGCGGGAGCGCTCGCGCTCCCGAAGGCCGGTGTTTGGATTCAGGGCCCGAAGCACTGGGCCGCGTCAGGCTCAGCAATCAGGGACGGCGCCAGCAGGCAACGTCGGGAGAAGCCACGGTGACAGGATCAGTAACGGCTTGGCGACAAGGGTAAGAATTGGTAAACTCTTACCTGGAGGCAGCTATGCAGGTCACGTCGAAAGGTCAGGTCACCGTCCCAGTGGAGATTCGCGAACGTCTCGGCATTCACCCGGGAACGGAGGTGGAGTTCGAAATTGAAGGAGATGTCGTCGTGCTCCGCAAGGCTCCTGGCAGCCGGCGCCGTGGGCGTTCGATCGTCGCTCGAATGCGCGGCAAAGCGACGGTCAGCATGACCACGGACGAGATCATGGCCGTAACGCGCGGAAGCGAATGAGCACCGTCCTCGTTGACAGTAACGTCCTGCTCGACGTGTTGACGGATGACCCAGTGTGGTACAGCTGGTCAGCGGAGCAGATCGAGCGTCTGGGGGACGATGCCGTGCTCGCGATCAACCCAATTATTTACGCCGAGGTATCAGTCGGCTTTGAGCGGATCGAGGACATGGAAGACGCTCTTCCGGGGACCGCCTTTGCACGGCTCCCTCTTCCCTGGGAAGCTGCATTCCTCGCTGGAAAGTGCTTCCTCGAGTATCGCCTGCGACGTGGCGCGAGACGCTCGCCGCTGCCGGATTTCTACATCGGCGCCCACGCAGCGATCTCCGGGTTCCAACTCTTGACCCGTGATGCGAAGCGGTACCGCACGTACTTCCCGAAACTCAAAGTCATCGCACCGGATGGGGTGGGCGATCATCCCGAGCGGGGATAAAGGGTTGCCGCGGGTTCGGAGGCGCTTCGACTGAGGCTGCCCCGGCGTCCTGCTCCGGCCGCTGTCATCTGACGCCTTTTCTGCGGTGCCTCTTGGTATCTATCCCGAGATTTGAATCGGCTCGATGTTATCGATATTGACATTTTGCCGTGCGTGCCAGAGATCGTAGTTGTCCTGCATCGCAAGCCAACTCTCTGGTGATCGCCCGAGTCCTCTTGACAGACGCAGCGCCATCTCGGGACTGACCCCACTCCGACCCTTCACCAGCCGAAGAAAAGTCGACGGAGAAACTCCGAGTCTCAGGGCCACACTTCGGCAACTCATATCCAGATGCACCAGAAAAATGTCCTGGATGAAGGTGCCTGGATGGGGCGGATTATGCATGGTCATCAGTGGTAGTCCTCATAGTCCACGACGAATACGTTGCCACCTTCAAAGGAGAAAACGATACGCCAATTCCTGCTGACATCGATCGCCCAGAGTCCCTTCCGATCACCCTTCAACGGATGAAGACGGAACCCAGGCAGGTCCATGTCTTCGATACAGCTCGCGGTGTCCAGCGCGGCCAAGCGCATCCTGAGCCTCCGCTCCTGGTCGGCCTGAATTCCGGCCTTGCTGCCCGTTTCAAAGTACTTCTGCAGCCCCTTGTGCCGGAAGGTCTTAATCACACCATGAGTGTAGCATGTTGCGCATCACGCATTACAAATATTTTGCCTTCAAGATGCGCATGATCCGTATACCTGACTCTTTTCTGCGACACTATGCTGGCCAATCTTGCCGCTGCCGGCTGTCCAGGACTCTGTTCCCCACCCCCGGCCTTCGGGGCCGCTTCGCGTCCCCGCTCGGTGCATTTCCCGGAGGGGCAACATTTCAGAATTCGGGAGACAGCCGCCCCTCCGGGAAATGACCTCGGCGGCCTGCGGCGTCAGCCGAGACTCGACTGCCGACGGCGCCGCCGTGGGTTGCCCGGTGTCGCCCTTCTTCGCATCG
>JAUWTC010000363.1 GCA_030609785.1 Holophagae bacterium | reverse complement strand
AGGGCAGGGTCATGCTCGGAGTCTTCGGCCCGCAGTTGATCGATGGTGGCGTATTGCAGGGCTGTGCCCTCTTCGTCAGTCTTCTTTTCGGCTTCGATGCGCATTTCCTGCCGGGTTTTCAAACCCTCGGCCAGGTGGTAGGTGAAGACGGCGCCGTAGGGCGGGTTGGGTGCGGCGTAGAACCCATCGCCCTGGAAAGCCTTATTGAGAGACGGCAGTCCGAGCCGGGGACTTTCGATGTAGACCAACGGGTCCTTGACCTCGAAAAGGTGGGTGTTCTTCTGCATCGTCGCCTCGTCGGCTGTCCGAAGTGGAGAGTAGTCGTCGAGGATGTAGAAACCGCGTCCGAAGGTTGCCAGGACCAGATCGTTTTCCCGGCGCTGGACGGCAATGTCTCGCACGGCGACGGTCGGCAGATTGCCCTTGAGCCGGATCCATTTGGAGCCGCCGTCCCGGCTGAAAAACAGACCGTACTCCGTGCCGGCAAACAGCAGGTCTGAGATCTCGTGATCTTCGACCAGAGCCCACACCATGCCTTTGTCGTGCAGATCGCCGGCGATGCCGGTCCAATTTATGCCACGGTTACTGCTCTTGAGGACGTAGGGCTTGAAATCGCCGTCCTTGTGGGCGTCAAAGGTTGCGAAGACAGTGTCGGCGTCGTGGATTGAGGCCTCCAGGCGAGCGACGTAGGTGTTCTCGGGAATGCCGGGAAAGGCCCCCTCCGTTCGCCAATTCTCGCCACCGTCTTCGCTGACCCAGATCCGGCCGTCATCGGTGCCGACGTAGATCAGGCCTTCGACAAGGGGCGATTCCGACAGGGCTACGGCATTGCCGAAGGTCGATGTCGATTTCGATTTGGCCACTGCATCGGGGCCCCAGACCGTGTCCATCACCTCGAGCGTGTCCCGGTCGATGCCGCGATGAAGGATGGGGGAGACAATGGACCACGAATTGCCCCGGTCCTCGGAGCGGAAGAGTCTGGAGGCCGCGAAATACAGCCGGGTGTGGGAGTGCGGGCTGATGATCAGGGGTGCATCCCAGTTCCACCTGAAGGGTTCCTCACCGGGTGGTTCGACCGGTTGAATATTGACGACTTCTCCCGAACGCCGGTCGTGGCGGACCAGGCCGCCGTATTGCCACTCGGAATAGACAATCATCGGATCTTCAGGGTCGACCCGGGTCTGGAAACCGTCGCCGAAGACCGTCACGAACCAGTCCTCGTTGGCAATGCCGGAAGGGGACCGTGTGCGGGAGGGCCCGCCGAGGGTCGCATTGTCCTGGGTGCCGCCGTAGATGAAGTAGAAGGGTTCGGCGTTGTCGATGCCGACGCGGTAGAACTGGGTGACCGGTAAATTGGCCTTGAAGTCGTAGGTCTCCGCCCGGTCCCAGCTCTCGTAGATGCCGCCGTCGCAGCCGACCAGGACGTGCCGCGGGTTGGCCGGGTCGATCCACATCGCGTGGTCGTCGACGTGGCGGAAAGCAGAGCCGATTTTTTCAAAGGTTTCTCCGCCGTCGGTCGTCACGTGCATCCAGGTCTCCAGCGAGTAGACCCGGTCGACGTCTGAGGGGTCGGCGACGATCTCGTTGTAGTACTGGGGGCTGCCGGCGACGTGGTCCGAACGCTTGGTCCAGCTCTCACCACGATCGGTGGAGCGGAAGAAGCCGCCCTCGTCCCGTACGGCTTCGATGATCGCGTAGACGACGTCGGGGTTCGCCGGTGAAACGGCCATGCCGATCCGGCCCATGTCGTCCTTCGGCAGGCCTTTTTTCAGTGTGCGCCAGGTGGCGCCGGCATCGATCGATTTGTAGATGGCCGATTCGGGACCGCCGTCGATCAGGGTCCAGGTGCGCCGCCGCCGCTGATACGAGCTGGCGTAGAGCACGTCCGGGTTTCTGGGGTCGAAGTGAACCTCGTTGACGCCGGTGTGTTCGGAGATCTCCAGCACCTTTTCCCAGGTCGCACCGCCATCAGAGGTCTTGTAGAGGCCGCGGTCGCCGCCGGCATTCCACAGCGGGCCCTGGGCCGCAACATAGACAACGCTCGAGTTGCGGGGGTCGATGGCGATCATGCCGATGTGCTGGGAGTCTTCGAGACCCATATTCTTCCAGGTCTGGCCGCCGTCGAGGCTCTTGTAGACGCCGTCGCCGAAGGAGACCGAACGTTGCGAGTTGTTCTCCCCCGTGCCGACCCAGACAATGTCGGGGTTGGAGGGGTCGATCTCGACGCATCCGATCGAATAGGAGCCTTCGCCGTCAAAGACCGGCGTCCATGTCGTACCGTTGTTGACGGTCTTCCATACGCCGCCCGAGGCTACTGCCACGAAGTACCGGCTGCTGTCGGTCGGATCGACGGCAAAATCGCCGATGCGCCCGGAGGCCACTGCCGGCCCTATGCCGCGAAGCTCGAGCCCGGCAAAGGTCGATGCCGACATTGGGCCGTCATCGGTCGTGTCAACGGTGGATGTGGCACTCCAGGCGGGGGTGGCAAGAACCAGGGTCAAACTGAGAACAATGTGGGAAAAACGCATCAACGCCTCCGGCCGAACATTCTACCGTGGAATGAAGAGTCGTCTTAAAGGTACGCCACATCGGTCAGTGCCGCCGGCAGTACGAGTCAAGTGCCTCCAGCGAGCGGGACGTGCATCTCGCTTCGGGCGAAGATGCAGAAATCGTCACACTCGAACCATATCTTATATGCCGAATCCGCCTGCAGTTGGTCGATGATTACCGCGGCTTCTGCCTCCGTAAACGGCCAGGTGGTCTCTTCACGACGAAGAATCATGAAGTCGGTCCGGGGATCTTCCCCCGGCCAGATCCGGGACAGATTCCTTTCTTCGCCGACCGCCGGAAAGAAACAGGGCATTGCGGCCACGCTCGCCGAAGGTGGAATCTCCTTGATCGTCGCCAACACCGTCCGGCGGCATCGAGGGATCTCCGGAAAGGTGAAGTGTGCGAGATTCAAGATAACGACCAGCGTCGCCAGGAAGGCCGCAACCCGAGGTCGGGCTTGGGCCTTTCTCTGAAACCTGCCGACATTCTCCAACGCTCCGAGGAGGCCGAGGCTGAGAAATGGGAGTCCATAGTAGAGATGGAGATGGGCCTGGTTGAGGGTTGAACTCGTCGCATTGAGAAACCACGGTGCCGACACCAGGAAAAAGGAAGACAATGAGGCAAGAGGCAGGAAAAGGAGGCACGCGAATGCCTGGATCACATACTTGTTGACTAACCGAGAGAGGAGCGGCCACATTCCGACCGTTGATTCCGTCGGGGGCGCGCCTAATAATGCGCCCCATTCCGACCACCGAGAGAGGAAGAGGTATCCGGCATCGTGTGGCGAGAGCGCAGGGATCGCCCAGAATACCGTCGCCGCCGTGGTCCCCAGCCCAAAAAAACAGAGCGGCAACGCCAGGCGCCACTCCCGCTTGGTCGCGAAAAAGAGGCCAAAGCCAAATAAATAGAGGCCCGCGTCTTCCTTGATTCCTGCAGCAAGAACCGCGAGGGCGAAGAGGGCCGTGAACCGCCGGGCCTTGTAGGCGAGAAAGAGGCCAAAGAAAACAAGAGGGTAGAAGACCTCGATGTGGAAAGGGTAGTTCAGCGTGCGGACCATGATCGGGTGGCAGAGGTAGACGATACAGAAGAGATTCGTGACCGCAGTGTCCAGTTTCATCCTTCGTCCGATCGGAGGAAGAAGGAACACCGCGGACCACAAGGCCAGAGCATGAACGGCAAGAAGAAAATATGGGGT
>JAUWTC010000370.1 GCA_030609785.1 Holophagae bacterium | reverse complement strand
GCAGAGCGAGGACCTGGGATCGTATCGGGCCGTCCAGGGATGAGACCGGCTCGTCGAGGATCAGGATCTCCGGCTCGGTGATCAGTGCCCGGGCGATGGCCACTCGTTGGCGCTCTCCGCCCGAAAGGGCGTCGGGTTTCCGTGATCGTATCACTGGGTCGAGGCCCACTGCGACTAGAGTTTGGTCGATCCTTTGGGATCGTTCTTTCCGGGAGAGTTGGCGCCTGGAAAGAAGTGGCTCCTCGACGATTGATTTCAGTGAGAGGTGAGGGTTGAGCGACGAGCGGGGATCCTGGAAGACCGCCTGGAGTTTCATTCGTCTTTGCCGCCTCTGAGAGGTTCTTCCTTGATTGAGGTCGCCGCTGTCGATCAGAACCCGGCCGCTTTCCGGTTTTTCTAGGCCGAGAAGTAATCGGACCAGAGTAGATTTTCCGGCGCCCGACGCGCCGACGATGCCCAGGGTCTTACCTCGAGCGAGATCGAACGACAATCCGTTGAGGGCCACGACCCGGCCGCCGTCCGGGTTGGGATAGGTGTGAACCAATCGGTCAACTGAGAGTTGGGGCGAAGTCATTGATCGACCTCGGCTGCAACGATGGGGCACCGAACGGCGCCTCCGCCGTTCAGGACTATGAGATCGGGCAGGTTCTGCTCGCACTCTGGTTCGCGACGGGGGCAGTGGCGTGCGAAGGCACAACCCGATTGCGACTTTGGGTGGCCCATCGGGTGAGTCTTCGAAGAGCCTGTTTGGCGAGCCGAGGTCACCAGCGATTCCGAATAGGGGTGGAGGGGGGCCTCAAGGAGATCCTGCGTCTGCGCCTCCTCGACAATGGCGCCCGCCAGCATGACCACCACCCTGTCAACCAGAGACGACACGACGCCGAGATCGTGGGAAATCAACAGGAGGGCAAGTGCGCGCTCACGGCACAGATTGTCGAGCAAGCCGAGCATCCGAGCCTGAGTCAGGACATCCAGGGAAGACGTCGGTTCGTCCGCGATGATCAGGTCGGGATCGCCTGCAAGGGCGATTGCCAACAGGGCGCGTTGACGCTGGCCGCCCGAGAGGCGATGGGGGTGGCTCTTGAGTGTTCGAATGGGCTCGAGGTCGACCTTCTCCAGAAGGTCGACAGCAATCCTCCGCCATCGTCCAGTTTCGGTCGGCCGGTGCCGCCGGATCATCTCCTCGAGGTGAGCGCCAATGGTCATGACCGGATTGAGTGCTGCTTCGGCCTCCTGAAAGACCATGCCGATGGTGCCGCCCCTGAGGCGCTCTTGGTTGGAAACCGAGTCGGACAGGATGTCCGTGCCCTGGATCTCAACCGAGCCCCCAACGATGACGCCGGGCGGGGGGACAAGCCCGAGCAGGGAGAGAGCGGTCAGACTCTTGCCGCTCCCCGAGGCGCCGATGAGACCAATGCGTTCGCCGGCGCGAATCGTCAGAGATAGCCGATCGACGACAGTGTCGACAGCACCGTCGTTTGCGGGAAAACCAATGCTGACATCAATCAGCCGGGCGATAACGTCCCTCTCGGTCACGGGCCGTTGATCCTGAAGACTTCGACTTCCACAGGGGTCTCATCCAGGGCTGAGGCCAGCGGCATGATGCTGGGCGGGCGGCGCCAACTGTGGGCGACCAGGTCCGGGCCGTCCAAGATCCCGTTGCCGTCATCGGAGACGACGACCACCCAGTGATCGCCCTGTTTCAGGAGATCACCAGGCCGGACATCGGTCTGCCACCGCAGCGTCGAGGTGACGGCTGAGTCCGTCACCGAAAAGCGGCCCAGTGGGGTGAGGTCCAGGTTGTCGGCGGCACAATTTCCTGTGACGGCCGTCGCGGCAAATGTCCGGGACGAGGTTGCGACCAGGCGGCTGCAGGCCTCGCCTGGATTCCAATCCGAGCCTGAGGTCGGTTCAAATCCGGGTAATCGAAACAGGTGGCCGGCCGCCGGGTGGATCCCGGTGAACGTTGCTTTCAGGGCCCGGCTGATGCGGACCATGGCGGGATCATGGAGATGATCCGCACCCAGCGAAGTCGCCGTGAATAACGGCCTCGAACTCCCTTCGTCGGCCACGACCTCAACCCTGGCATAGACCCGGTAGGTGCCGGCCTCGACCGGGAGCAGCGTGTCGCCGAGATTAATACCGTCAAGGGCGTGGAAGGAAGGTTCTCCTTGCGCGAGAAAGGCGTGTCCCAGCTCCGGGGCCAGAAAAGGACGGGCTGCCAACTTGGCTTGGGCGTTCTCCGCGTCGAGTGTTCCCCCGAGGAACGGGGACTCCAGCGTGAACCAGAAGGTTCTGGCCGTTCGGTCGGGTTCCGGCCAGGACTCCGCCTGGACGTGGTCGACGAGACTCCCGTCGAGTTCCAACCGGTCGACCGGCGCCAGCCACCGACTTTCCTTGCCCGGGTATTCGAGGCGCAGTGCGATGGCCAGTGACACTCGTTCTTCAGGACCGACGGTGAGAACACCCTCCCGAAAGACTGGATTCCGTTCGGTTGCGGCGACGACCCTGATTTCTGCGAGGGTCGGTCGTTGACTTTCGTAATGGCGCCACCGGAGGAGCGGAATTGCTATCAAGACGAGGAGTACGCCGAAGATGATGGCGAGGCGGCCCCATTCCTTTGCGGGGGGTTCGGGTTCCAGGCCGGGGATGACGAGGTTGGTCATGGGTTCATTCTAGCCCGACCTTCTCACCGGTGATCTGCTACGGCGCGGAATACGCAGCGATCTTCAACGTTTTCTTGATCTCGCTCAATCAACGTACTGTCAAGTACGCCTCATTCGCTCAATCTGCGAAAACG
The DNA here is from genome assembly GCA_030609785.1 of Holophagae bacterium. Taxonomy (GTDB): domain Bacteria; phylum Acidobacteriota; class Thermoanaerobaculia; order Thermoanaerobaculales; family Sulfomarinibacteraceae; genus DAOWGJ01. The sequence continues at coordinate 905 of JAUWTC010000370.1, read as the reverse complement.
CCGAATCTCACCACGTCTTTCGCACCTCGCGACGAAAACCGGTGAGAAGGGCGGGTTGGCCGGTTCATTTTGGGTGGTGGGTGTTCCGGGTCCGGAAGGCGGACGCGGTTCCGGACGCTGATCGCCGACGCCCAATCCTGAGAGCGCCCTTCTCGGACGGCGCGTGCCATTCTTGATGTTGTCCTGCGCCGTCCTCCCGAATTGAGTGGCGATGCGGACAACGTCAAGGGTGGCAACGCTCGGCGAGCACCTTCGCGAATGAGTCTCGGCCGATGCCGTAGGCCGCCGAGGTCATTTTCTGGAGGGGCGATTCCCTCCCGATTTCTGTAACGAAGCCCCTCCAGAAAATGCGCCGAGCGGGGGCGCTTGCGCGTCGCCGAAGGCCGGGGCTGGGATGCAAGGTTTGGGAGGGTGACCGCGTCCGAGACCGCATCCGCAAACCGCATCCGCAAACCGCGTCCGCGTCCGCGACCGGGGCAGCAACAGCGTCAGGAAACCGCGTCCGGAGACTGCCAACGGTTCAGCCGTACCACTTATGGGGAACGGGAACGGGAACGGGCACGGGCTCGGGTGAGAGTACAATACCCACCGAATGCGGATTCTTCTGGTTGCCACCAAGACACCCTGGCCCCCGATCGACGGTGGGCGGCTGGTGCTGCTCAATACGATTGACGGGCTTCGAGACGCAGGTCATCGGGTCACGTTGATTGCGCCGGTCGACGGGCGCTTTCTCGATGCCGATCTGGTGCGGCGGAATCTTGAGGGGCGGTGTGAGGCTCATCTGCCGCCGGCCTCCACCCGAGGCGCCCTTCGGTCGCTGATGCAGGCAGAAGTTACCCGCACGCCGGTGACGATTATCAGGCATTCCCTGGAGCCAGTCCGCCGAACGGTCGAGCGGGTGATTG
>JAUWTC010000445.1 GCA_030609785.1 Holophagae bacterium | reverse complement strand
CCGAAGCCGTAGGCCGCCGCTCGTCATTTCCGCGGGGCCGAGTATTCTTTGCGTTTCTCGCCCAGATTCGGCCCCGCGGAAAAGACGACGCTGGGCCGGCCGCAGGACGGGCCAGAAGGCCGGGGACGAAAATCTCAAGGCTTTTTGCAGGCCTCCAGAGGCCACGTATGTGGTGCAGATCGCCGTTGAGGATTGCTCATCTGAGGTTCAACTCACTGTCCGCCTCGCACCGGCCACACATAGCTGGTGAACGCCTTGTCGTAGCTGTCGACGTAGCCGTCGAAGAGGTTCACGATCCACGCGTACGACGGGTAGCCCGCGGTGGACGACGAGGGCCAGTAGTCGTTCGACTGCACGCCCGCAAACACGTCGCCTTCGGTCCACTGCGCGGTACCCGCGGCGTTCGACAGGGCGGGGTCGTGGTACTCGTAGTCGACTAGGCTTTGCAACTCGTTGACGCTCGGCAAACGCCAGTCACCGGCAACCGAGCTGTCCGTCAGACTGCACGTACCACTGGCCAGCGCCTGCGCCGCCGACAACGCCGTTGCCCATTCGGCCCTACCTTGCGTGTCCGTACCCGCCAAATTCGCACAGCTCGCGTCTTTCAACCACACAAGCCCCGTCAGCATGTCGGTGACGGTCCCGTCAGCGTTGTCGACGAATCGAGGTTCGGGCCACTCAACGCCCGGCTGAATGTCACCGTCCTGGCCGGTGCCTACACAGTCGATCACTGTACCCGCCTGGTCATAACACGTCTTCTGACCGGTCTTTCCAACTCTCGCCGGCGCCCACCATCCCGAGGTGTCGCCTGACTCAAACGCATCGTAGAAAACGATGTCCTGTATGCCTTGACCCCACACCATCGACGAACACCCTACGATCACAATAACGATCACAACTGCCCAATTCCTCATGTTTCCTCCTTGAGTTTTGTTTTCCTGATTCACAATTATCGATAGGTCTCAATTTCTACGCCCCCCCCCCGCTTTTGTCAAGGATTTTGGGGCGTTTTGGTGCGGGGAGGGGGGCGACCCAGGCAAGCCCGGTCGCAGGCGCTGTTACCTGATCCTGTCGCTGCACCTGGTTGCCGACGCGGTCGCTGATCCTGCCCCTGGAGTTCGTCCCCGGCCTTCGGGGCCGCTCCGCGCCCCCGCTCGGTGCGTTTCCCGGAGGGGCATCATTTTCGATCGAGGAAGAGAACCGCCCCTCCGGAAAACGACCTCGACGGCCAACGGCGTCAGCCGAGACTCGATTGCTGACGGTGTCGCCGTGGGGTGCCCGGTGTCGCCCTTCTTCGCATCGACAGCTCAATCGGGAGGTCTGCCCGGTGAAGAGAGGGCGCACCCGGCACGCCCCGTCTGGGAAGGGCGCTCATGACCTCTTCGGCCCCTTTGACCTTGTGACCCTTCGACCCTTCGACTCGCTTCCCTACATCGGATAGAGCCCATCATCCCGGGACGGAGGCATCCCCCCGAAGCCTCCGCCGCCTTCATCACCGATCTCTCCCTCGAGAGCATCCCCCAGATCCTCTTCAATCCTGTCGGGGTCCTCCCCCGATTCGAGGCGGCGAATCATCTCCTCCATCGCCGGCGTCACCGGCTCCCCGGCCAATTCCGTCATCTTCCTGACGGCCCTGGCCATCGCTTTGGGATCGTTCTCGTCGAGATGTTCCATCTCCGCGGCAAACCGCATCATCTCCGCTTCCAACCTCGGGTCGTCAAGATCCGGACCTTCCGCGCCTTGGGCCGATTCCCCACCGGTCTTGGCACTGATCCCGAAGGACGACGGCGTTCTGAGAAGATCCTCGGCCCCGCACTTTGGGCAGATCGGTACCTTTGACGTGTCAACCTTGAACGAGTGAAAACTGAAGATCCGGTTGCAGTCTCGACACAGAAATTCATAAATCGGCACAGGCCCTACTCCTTCTTGTCACCATCACCATCATCCCATCGGTCCACTCGATAGTCTTCAAGACCGGCTTTACGCAATCGTTCGGGGTCTGCGCGGACGGCAAGGTCCAGGGAGTCTTCGGTAAAACGCCGAGCCATCTGACCGGGAAAGGCTACAGCCCTTTCAACGGCCAGGCTCTCTTTCAGTGGTATCCGCACAACCAATACCCCCGGCGACGAGAGCACCCGGTTGCGAAGGTGCTCCCTGAACGACTCCAACCCCTCGCCCGTCACTGCACTGAGGGGCAAACCTCCACCTCCGGGCAGAACGGGCAAAGCCTGGCGGGGCAGCAGATCAATCTTGTTCAAGACGACGATAATGCGATCAAGGTCGACGCCAAGCTCGGCCAGCGTTGCTTCGCCAACCCTGAGATGTTCCTGCCATGCTTCATGAGCCGCATCGACCACGTGGAGGACGACATCGGCCTCAACGGCTTCCTCGAGCGTCGAGCGGAAGGGCGCCACCAGGTGGTGAGGCAGCTTTCGCACAAAGCCAACGGTATCCACCATCAGGGCCGAAACTTGATGCCCGAGATCAACTCTCCGGGTCCGGGGATCCAGAGTGGCGAACAGTCGGTCCTCAACCAGAACGTCAGCTCGAGTCAGCCGCCGAAAGAGGGAGGACTTGCCGGCGTTGGTGTAGCCCACCAGGGCGACACTGGGCACGGCCCACCTTCGGCTCCGTCGCCGGCGACGATCGCGCTCAATGATTACGAGTTTCTTCTTCAGGTGG
>JAUWTC010000064.1 GCA_030609785.1 Holophagae bacterium | reverse complement strand
CTGGAGCAGGAGTGCTCTCGCCTGCGCGAGTTACGTAGAGCCGAACCCTACCGCGAACTGTTCGAGCGATCGGCCGACGCGATTCTGATCATCAAAGACGGTTATTTCGTCGATTGCAACCAATCCACCGTCGAAATGCTCCGTTTCGACACCCGTGATCAGGTGTTTCAAACCCACCCGTCGGAGTTGTCCCCTCCCACCCAACCCGACGGCCGGGACTCTCGAGAAAAAGCCGACGAGATGATTGCAACGGCATTCGAACACGGCAGCCACAGGTTCGAGTGGGACCACCGGCGCGCCGACGGCGAGGTCTTCCCGGTCGAGGTCCTGCTGACGGCCGCGGGCGAACAGAACGAGAAGATCCTCCACACTGTCTGGCGTGACATCACCGAGCGAAAACAACTTGAGGAGCAGTTACTCCAGGCACAGAAGATGGATGCGGTCGGCCAACTTGCCGGCGGCATCGCTCACGATTTCAATAACCTCCTGGTCGCCATCATCGGGCACAGCGATCTTCTGGAGTCGGGCCTCGAGGATCGAATGGACCTCCTCGCCCGTGTGCATCAGATCCAGCAAGCGGCAACGCGTGCGGCATCCCTGGTGCGTCAGTTGCTGGCCTTTTCGAGGAAACAGAGAGTCCACCAGCGGGTCGTAGACCTCAATGCTCTTCTGGTCGACCTCGAACAACTCTTGCACCGCCTGATCGGCGAAGACGTTCGACTGACTGTCGTTCCGGCCGATGAGACACTGCCGGTCAAGGTCGATCCTGGTCAGATGGAGCAGGTGATCGTCAACCTGATGACCAACGCTCGCGACGCCATGCCCGAAGGCGGCGCCATTGATGTGACAATCGAGGCCGTCAATCTGACCGAAACGCCACCGGGATCCTCTATGGCGATCGAGCCGGGGCGCTTCGCTCTGCTGTCGGTCCGAGATACGGGCGCCGGGATGGACGAGGAGACGATCAGCAGAGCCTTTGAGCCTTTTTATACGACAAAGGAGGTCGGCCGGGGCACCGGCCTCGGTCTTTCAACCGTCTACGGCATCATCCGTCAAGACCACGGCGCCGTGACCATCTCCAGCCGGCCGAATCAGGGGACCACCCTCAAGGCCTTTCTCCCGATTGCGGCCGGCCCACTGTCCGTTGCCGAGAGTAGCTCTCGCCCCAGGGCGCCAGGGGGCACCGAGACGATCCTGGTCGTCGAAGACGAAGAAACGGTTGCCTCACTGGTGACAAACGTCCTCGAGGCCAACGGCTACACCGTGCTCAGCGCGGTGGACGGATTGGATGCCCTCGGGGTCTGGGAGTTGAACGACGGGCCGATCGACCTGGTTTTAACCGATGTAGTCATGCCCAACATGGGGGGTATCGAGCTGGTCCAGGAGCTGAGGGAGGGAGGCTTCGTCCCCAGGGTCCTTTTCATGTCGGGCTACACCAACCTGGCTCCCGACCGCCTGGAACGCCTCGACGAGAAGGCCGCATTGATAGAGAAACCCTTCAGCCCGAACCAGTTGATCGAACGGGTCAGAGATGTTTTGAACGGTTGTTAGTCTCTTACCAACGAGATTCTATGCAAGATGGGAAGAGAGTTCTTAGCTTTTAGCCGTTTGCAAAACTACCCAGGATGGCGGACTGCCACCGATGAACCAATGGTCTAGTCTTGAACCGGTTGTCGCAACGAGCGCTAAGAGTTTTAATTTCAATACCTTCTTTGCGTTCCCTTTGCGGTCTTTGCGTCTTCGCGGTTCATTTGTCTTCTTTTCCTGGCCACATCGATGTCGTCGTCAAAACCCGATACACACCTTCCCGAAGTGTGCCCCCGAAGCCATGTGGGCGAAGGCCTCCGGGACATCGGCGAAGTCGAAGACCCGGTCGATCACCGGCTTGAGTTCGTGAGTCTCGATGGCCCGGTTCATGCGCTCGAAGCCCTCTCGGGAGCCGACCAGGATGCCCTGGAGTTTCAGGTGCTGCATCAACAACGGGATGATGTTGAACTCCGACGAGATTCCGGAGAGCACGCCGATGACCGAGATGGTACCGCCGACCGCAGCTGCCTTGAGCGACTGGGAAAGCGTGCCCGCCCCTCCGACCTCGACAATGTGGTCAACACCACGGCCGTCGGTTAAACGGCGAACCGTCTTGCCCCACTGCGGGTCATCGGCGTAGTTGACCGTGGCCCAGGCGCCCATGGAGCGGAGCCGATCGAGTTTGGCCTCGGTCGAGGAGGTGGCGATCACGCGGGCGCCCAGCATCTTCGCCAGTTGCAAGGCAAAGATCGAAACACCCCCGGTTCCCTGGACGAGCACGGTGTCGCCGGCCGAAACGTCACCCAACTCAGAAAGTGCGCTCCACGCTGTCAGAGCGGCGCAGGGCAGCGTGGCGCCCTCGACATCACTGAGAGATTTCGGCACCGGGATAACGCCCTCCGCGTCGAGGACCATCATTTCGGAAAGCGCTCCGTCAATCGGTCCGCCGAGCGTTCCACTGAGTTTTTCGGCCGTCGGTTTGCCGCTGATCCAGGTCTGGGAGAAAACCGTTGCAACCCGGTCGCCCTGGCCGACCCGCTTGACGCCCTCTCCGACGCCAACCACCTCTCCGACACCGTCAGAGCAGGGCACCAACGGGAGTGGCTGCCGAGGATTGTAGTGACCTCGGACCATCATCAGATCACGGTAGTTCAAGGACGCTGCCTTCATTCGCACCAGGACCTGACCGTGACCAGGAACCGGATCCGGATCCGGCCTTTCTACACATTTCAGATTGTCCATCCCAAACGATCCCTGAATCTCGTAGACCTCCATAATGCCTCCCGACAACGGCATTCTACCGCGCTTGAATCAAACCCGTTCCCGAGCCCGTGCCCGAGCCCGATTTCAGTCTCTGATCGTTTATGATGGGTTGAGGCAATTCCTGATCTGGCAAGAGCGGCTTCCAGGCCTCTCGAGAGAAATGGCGGCAATGAGTCAAGGCAAATTCCCGGCCCACGACGTCGATGACACGGCCCCGGCATTCGATGTGGCGCCGTTTCCCGACGGTACAGTGTCCGCCGACTCTCCAGACGGGTCTGCCGGAGAGATCCTGAGGATCTTGGCCAAGGTCAATCGGGTGGTCCTTCGGGAATACGACCGAATAACGATGTTGGACGCCGTGTGCAAGATCTTGATCGAACACCGGGATTACATCTACGCATGGGTCGGCCTCAACCGGCAAACTCCCGGTGATGTCTTTCTGGCCGCCGCCTCCGGACCCCCCTGCACTTTTCTGGAAAATTTCTCTCTTTCTCTGGACGGTTCCTCAGACCGCGGACCGTTGTGTGCCGTAGAGGCTGTCAAGAACGGCGCCCCTTTCCTGATCGACGGCAGCAAGAACGAAGACCCCTGCCCCGACTGCCCCACCCGCCAGAAATACCCCGATCGAACCACTCTGGCCATTCCTTTGGCACGGAATGGTAAGGGCTACGGCGTTTTCGTCGTCCACGCCACCGGCCCCGGCATCTTCGATCGACAGGAACAGGCACTGCTGGCAGATCTCGCCGATAACATCGCCTATGCGCTGGAAAAATTGGAGGCCGACGAACGGGGCAAGAACCACCTGGAAGAGGTTGTACTCCTCAACGAGATCACGAGCGTCGCGTTGGAGTCGACTGCCATCGGTGACGCCTTGCCCCTCTTGGCTCTCCAACTTCAAGGGGCACTCAACGCCGACAGGTGTGATCTCGCGCTGTGGAATACTCACCACCAAGAGATTACCTCGATCGCCTCCACAGCTCAGGAGGCGGACGACAGCCCCCGAACCTGTCCGCAATCCGAGGGGGTTGCCGCAGTTTTGGCAGCCAACCGACCGGTCCCCTGCGGCCCAGGGTGTGTGCCGATCCCAGCCCCGGGTCCATCCGGCCCGTTCATCATGGGTATGCCACTGGTCGCCCACGGCAATTCCCTGGGCGCGGCTTTTGTCACCTTCGACGAAGAACGGCCCTGTGCCCAATGCGATCTCACCCGCGCCCGGATGATCACCGGTCACATCGCCTTGGCCATCGCCCATACAACGACGGTCGAGGCCAACGCCCGGCGAATCGAAGCTCTTCTGGCCCTGCACGAAACCAGCGTGGACCTCGCGGGCCACCACGACATCAAGGGACTCTTGAGAGCCATCGTCGTTCGCGCCGGGAAATTGGTCGGAACCGAAATCGGCGGTCTGTATCTGACAGTTCCAAACGGGCTGCAGATGGTCGTTGCGCGGGGCATGCTGGAACCGTTTGTCGACCGAGTTCTTCCACTTGGAGAGGGTGCCAGCGGCCGAGCAGTCGCGAGCCGGAAAGCTATCCTGATCAATGACTACGCCACCTGGGAGGGCAGTTCGCCAATGTACGCCGATATTCGGGTCGGGTCGGTGATCGCCGCACCGCTCCTGTGGAAGGACCAGGTTCTCGGGGCCTTCCACGTCGAGCACCCATCACCCTACGTCTTCGGTCCCGACGACATCGAGATCGTCTCCCTCTTTGCGGAACAGGCGGCGGTCGCAATCGCCAACGCCCGGCTGATCTATAACACCGAGACCGCCCGCAAGGAGCTGGAACTCGGCTATACCGCTACCCTCGAGGGGTGGGTCAGGGCCCTTGACCTCAGGGATCAGGAGACCGAGGGTCACACGCAACGGGTGACGGACCTGACCGTCGAATTGGCGCGCCGAATGGATGTCGCCGAAGACCAGTTGGAACCGATCAGACGAGGCGCCCTCCTCCATGACATCGGCAAGATCGGGATTCCGGATGCCATCCTTCGCAAACCGGGCCCCCTGACCGAAGACGAGTGGACGATCATGCGCCGCCATCCCCAGATGGCTTGGGATATGCTGTCACCGATCGAATACCTGAGGACGGCCCTGGCCATCCCCTACGGCCATCACGAGCGCTGGAACGGTTCGGGTTATCCGCTGGGCACCAAGGAACGTCAGATCCCTCAGTCCGCAAGAATTTTTGCCGTCGTCGATGTCTACGACGCCTTGAGAACGGATCGACCCTATCGACAGGGGTGGCCGGAAGAGCGGACTATCAATTACATCAAGGACCATTCGGGGATATTCTTCGATCCGGAGATCGTCGACGCCTTCCTCGCGATGGTGTCGGAGCGATGAGATTTGATACTTGAAACTCGAAACTGGAAACTGGGTGAATTCAGGGATTAGGGATTAGGGACCACTTGATCCTATTCGAGTGGAATTTCTGCACCGATTCTTCCCCTAATCCCTAAATCCTATACCCTAACCCCTTTATTTTCAACGAAAATTTCGAGCTCCTCTCCAGTTTCCGGTTTGTCTCCAGTTTCAGGCCTTTGCCGTTCTGTATCGCAGTGGTAGACTGATCACCCGCCACGCTGCACCTGAACTTTGGAGGTGCAGATGCGATATTTCCCTACTCAATGCGTGAACTTGGCGCTCTGCTTGGCGGTATGTGCTACCGCCAACGCTGGAGATCCCAAAAAACTGACACAAGCTTGCCCTCGCCTGGCCCCGATTAACGGGGCTCCGGCCGGATCTACGCTGATCGACAACAATATGGTGCTCCGCCTGGCAAAGAAGGGCCGGATAGCCGCCATTGCCGATCGCCGGCCCTCGGCATCGGACTCCCAAAAACCGACATCGAATGCCGGATCTTCATCTTCAGTCAAGAAACAATGGCGGGCGGAACACCGTCGATCGGTCTCGGCCATCCATAAACTCCAGCAACAGTTGGAGAAGGCTGAAAGTGAACACCAGGCTCTGGAAGCCCAGATCTTTGCACTTCGAAAAGAAATCCAACGTATTCGGCTTCGGCCCCGGCTGGACGCCAAGGCACAACAGATAGCGCAATTGAAGAGGAACCTGCGGCATGCCCTCGCCAGTTTTTCGAGAATGATCCGCGAGGCACGTTTTGACGGGGCTCAACCAGGCTGGTTCCGAGACCTTCCGCGGCCGTAAAGGGAGTTATCAGCAGAGGCACTCGCAATATTCAGAACAGGAAGAGGATTGAACCGCCAAGACGCGAAGAGCGCAAAGGAAACGCAAAGAGGGGGTTGAATTAAAAAACCTTCGCGATCTTTGCGGTCTTTGCGGTTCAACACTAGACGATGGGTTCGCGAATATCTTCTGACGTTCGGCCATCATCCGAGCGTCCTAGCGTCCCAGCTTTCTAGCTTTCCAGCTTTCCAGCTTCCCAGCGTACACGACCTCATGAAGCGGATTTGCGCCCACCGCATATGCCAGATCCGCGGGGCTTTCGATATTCCAGACCGCGAGATCCGCCACCTTGTCGACCTCGAGCGTGCCTCGTGATCGGGACAGACCCAGGGCCCGGGCCGCATTTCGAGTCACGCCGGCCAGGGCCTCTTCGACCGTCATACCGAACAACACGCAGGCCATGTTGACCATCAGCAGCGGTGAGGTGACGGGCGATGACCCGGGGTTGCAATCTGTCGACACTGCCATCGGCACCCCATAGCGCCTCAAAGTCTCAATCGGCGGTTTCCGTGTCTCCTTCAGAACGTAGAAGGCCCCCGGCAGCAGGACCGCCACCGTACCCGATCGAGCCATGGCCTCGACACCCTCGGGAGAGACATACTCCAGATGGTCTGCCGACAAGGCGCCATACCGAGCCGCGAGCTGCGCCCCCCCCTGATCGGACAGCTGTTCCGCGTGCAATTTCACCGGTAGTTCATGCGCCGCCGCAGCGTCGAATACCCGTGCCGTCTGCTCTGGCGTGAACCCGATGGTTTCACAAAAGGCATCGACTGCGTCGGCCAACCCCTCTCCCGCCGCAGCCGGAATCAGATCCCGGCATACCAAATCGATGTAGTCGTCAGGGCGCCCGGCAAACTCCGGAGGCAGGGCGTGGGCGCCGAGCAGCGTCGTACGCACCGAAACCGGGCGCTCCTTCGCCAGCTGACGAGCAACCCGGAGCATCTTCAGTTCCGTGGGCAGATCCAGTCCATAGCCGGATTTGATCTCGATCGTCGTCACACCCTCTCCCAGAATACGGTCCAATCGGGTCAGGGCCGAGGCCAGCAACTGCGCCTCCGTGGCCTCTCGGGTTGCCGTAACCGTCGAGAGAATGCCGCCACCGGCCCTGGCGATCTCCTCGTACGAGGCACCGGCCAATCTCTGCTCGAACTCGTGAGCCCGGTTCCCTCCGTAGACCAGATGAGTGTGGCAGTCGACCAGGCCCGGTGAAATCCACCGCCCCTGACCGAAGCGAACATCCCGTGCCAGGTCTTTCGGCACACCCGGCAGGGAGGTTCGAGGCCCGACGAAGGCCAGGCGTCCGGCCGAAATGCCGACCGCGCCGTCCCGAACAGCACCATATGGCGCTCCCCCATCGACCATCGTCGCCAAATTGACGTCAACCCACAGCGTGTCCCACAGCCCGCCCGTCATAACCTCACCTTGGCCTGCATTCTCACCACCGTTCTCGCGTCCCGGCATCCCAGCTTCCCAGCTTCCCAGCCCAGCCAATTGTGACCATGGACACATTACATCAACGTGACCTGTGTCACCCTATTCTCATGGCTGGAACCGGCATTAGATCACGGCGACAGAAACTGGTCGAGGGAATGGAGCGCTCACTGAGCGATCTCCTCCACGAACGTATGGATCGTTCACTCAGAGACTTCAACACCAACCGGCGTCCTCCTGACAACACTTCGGCCTTGTATATCTGGGATTCCAACCAGGCTCCTGACATGTTGAACCAGTTGTACAGCATTCACCTCGAAGCCCTGCAGGAACGGGGAGAGATACCCCGCAAGGAACACCGAGTCCCCTCTTCAGACGCCCAGCGCAAACGAATGTTGTCCGCCGTCAGGGCCTGCGTTTCACGGACGCGGCGCTAGAGGATCCTGAAGCGTAAAGGCCGGCAGCATGGTCGAGAAATTTGATACGGCAGAGACTTTTCCCCTTCAGGATCCTATTTTGCGCTTCGCGCACACTGATTTTTTTAAGAAGAAGCGTTCCTCACCCATCCACCCTTACGATGTGCGCAGCACATCAACTCGAGGAGGTTGAAGGGCAAAGTCCCCGACGCCCTCGCATCCCCACTGATAACCTCACTGGACTTTGCACTTCAAGCTACTCGATGTAGTACTCCAAATACCAATCTACAAACCGCCTGACGCCCTCTTCGATTGCAATCGACGGTTCAAAGCCGACGGCCTCCGAAAGAGCCCGCACATCGGCAGCCGTCGCCGGCACATCGCCCGGTTGCATCGGCAGGAGGTTCTTGACGGCTTTCTTCCCAACGGCCCTCTCGATGACCTCGATGAACCGCAGGAGTTCCACGGGATCATTGTTCCCAATATTGAAGACCCGCCATGGTGCGGCGCTGGAGGACGGATCGGGAGCATCGCCTGTCCACAGGGGATCTGGCTGGGCCACGGTCGTCATCACGCGGACGACACCCTCGACGATGTCATCGATATAGGTGAAGTCTCGCCTCATGTCACCCTGGCCGTAGACATCGATCGGCTCCCCGGCACGGATCGCTCGGGTGAACTTGAAAAGCGCCATGTCCGGCCTGCCCCAGGGCCCGTAGACCGTAAAAAAGCGAAGACCGGTCGTCGGCAGGGCGTAGAGGTGGGAGTAGGTGTGGGCCATCAACTCGTTGCTCTTTTTGGTGGCGGCGTACAGGGATACCGGATGGTCAACGTTGTCCTGGACCCCAAAGGGATACGAGGTGTTGGCGCCATAGACCGAACTGGAGGAGGCGTAGACCAGATGACGCACGCTCTCGCTATGCCTGCAACCCTCGAGAATGTTGAGAAAACCAACGATGTTGGCATCGATGTAGGCCCGTGGGTTTTCGATCGAATAGCGCACACCGGCCTGGGCGGCGAGATTGACAACGACAGCAAAGGCGTTGGCATCGAACAGGCCTTCCATCCCCTCACGATCGGCCAGATCGAGTCGATTGAAGGCGAACCGCTCGTAGTTCTCGAGGATTTCAAGCCTGGCGCGTTTGAGCGACGGATCATAGTAGTCGTTGAGATTGTCGATGCCGACGACATCCCAACCCATTTCCAGCAAACGCCGGGACAGGTGGAAGCCGATGAATCCGGCGGCCCCCGTAACAAGGGCTGATCTTTCGATCCTCTCTGACGGGCTCATGGATTCTCCCTTCACCAACCCACCTTAATGGCCGAAGGACCGGCTGTCGAG
>JAUWTC010000123.1 GCA_030609785.1 Holophagae bacterium | reverse complement strand
GGTCATCCCGTCCGGGATATTCTCAGTGCTGGTCAGGTCAAGATCGTTGCTGCGGCCTTGTGGTTGTCGAATCTTGCTGAGGTTGAAGAACGGCGGAACGAACTCCTCCCGGTTCTGGTCGATGACGCTGATGCGGAACTGGATGACAGGGTGTTTGGAAAACTGGTTCAATCGTTGGGCCACACGCGGCAGGTGTTCATGACCACCGCTCATGAAAGGGGCATTGCGGATGTGATATCGGCAACGAGTTGGTGGTCGATGATCGAAGGAAAAATTCAACGGCGTGAACTCCCGTAGGGGTTTGGTATATGACTGAAATCTATTCTGAAGAAAGCATCAAGGTTCTCAAGGGCAAAGAAGCCGTCCGAAAACGGCCCGGCATGTACATTGGCGACGTCGATGACATCTCCGGTCTTCATCACATGATCTGGGAGGTCGTCGACAACGCGATCGACGAGGCCCAGGCAGGACACTGTGATGAGGTCAAGGTCACCGTCAACGCCGACAACAGTGTGACGGTTGGAGACAACGGCCGCGGCATTCCCGTCGGCACACATGCTGAATCGGGGCGTTCTGCGGCCGAGGTCATCATGACCGAACTTCATGCCGGCGGGAAGTTCGACTCAAATTCATACAAGGTTTCCGGCGGCCTTCACGGTGTCGGTGTCAGTGTGGTCAATTTCTTGTCGGAGTGGCTTCGCCTGGAAATCCACCGCGATGGCGAGGTTTGGGAACAGGAATACCGTCGAGGTGAGCCGCAGGCGGACCTCAAGGCAGTCGGCCGCACCAAGAGAACCGGGACAATCGTCAGATTCAAACCGGATCCGGAGGTTTTCTCAGTTCTGGAATTTCATCCAGATCTCCTCGTACGGCACCTGAGGGAATTGGCCTTCCTCAACTCCGGGGTCTCAATCCGCTTCTTTGATGAAAAGGACGAACGCGAAGAGCGTTTTCTTTTTGAGGGTGGCTTGACCGAATTCGTCCGGTATCTCAACCGGGCCAAAACGCCACTCCATCCCGAACCGGTGACCCTGTTGGACGAAAATGACGAAGGGGAATCGATCGAAGTCGCGATGCAGTGGCACGATGGATACAACGAGAATGTTCTTGCCTTTACCAACACGGTCTTCAATCGTGATGGAGGAACCCACCTTTCGGGCTTCCGTGCCGCCCTGACCCGGACTGTCAACGCCTACACCCAATCCCAGAACCTGCTCAAGGGCTTGAAGGAAAACCTCTCAGGCGAAGATGTCCGAGAGGGATTGACGGCGATCATTTCCGTTCGGGTCTGCGAACCCCGCTTTTCCAGTCAGACCAAGGACAAATTGGTCTCATCCGATATCAAGGGGTGGGTGGAATCGGTCATCAATGATCGCCTTGGCACCTTTTTCGAAGAGAACCCCGTGGTGGCCCGGAGCATCATCGGAAAATGCCTCGATGCAGCCCATGCACGACATGCAGCCCGCAAAGCACGAGAGTTGACCCGGCGCAAGAGTGCCCTCGAGAGTTCGGCGCTCCCCGGGAAATTGGCAGACTGTTCCGAGCGGGACCCAGAGAAGGCCGAACTCTTCATCGTCGAGGGGGACTCGGCGGGTGGGTCGGCGAAGCAGGGCCGTGACCGCAGGTTTCAGGCGATCTTGCCTCTGAGGGGCAAAATTCTCAACGTTGAGAAGGCGCGATTCGACCGGATGTTGGCGTCCGAGGAAATCCGCGCATTGATCCAGTGTCTCGGGACCGGCATCGGCGCCGAGGAATTCGACCCTCTCAAGGTTCGATATCACAAGATCTTTATCATGACCGATGCCGACGTCGACGGCAGCCACATTCGTACGCTGCTCTTGACATTCTTCTATCGGCAGATGACGGAGTTGGTTGAACGGGGCCACCTTTTTATCGCCCAACCGCCGCTCTACAAAGTGACCCGGAAGAAGAAAGAGACCTACATCAAGGACGACGAGGACCTGTCCCAGTTTCTCCTGGACCGGGTCGAAGAGGAATACAGCCTGCGGGTCGACGGCGCCGAAAAGACCCTGACGGGTCGAGACCTTCGCCACGGCATCTCGATGGCCGGCGAGTGGCTGACGACAATGGGGCACCTGGAAAAACGAGGGTGGCCGCGAGACGTCGTTACGGCGGCGATTGATGCGGAGTTCAATGGTCAAGCCGGCACGGCGTCAAAACTGGCGTCGGTCATCGAATCCTTGGGCTACGATGAGGTCCGGGTCGAGCACGACGACGAGCACGGGTTGGAGTATCTCCGCTTTCGTGTGGGACACAACGGCAGGGGCTGGGACGTCAACCTGGGCCGGGGATTGACCGAAAGCGGCCACTACCGGCGCGCCCACCACATCCTTGAGCAACTCGACGATATGAGGGTCGGCCCCTATCACCTCGAGCGCAACGGGGAGAGTACAACCTTCTCGTCGCTGGACGAACTGGTCGTCCACGTGTACGAGGTCGCCAAGAAGGGGTTGTCGATTTCCCGTTATAAGGGTCTCGGCGAGATGAACCCCGACCAACTCTGGGAAACGACCATGAACCCGGAAAACCGAAGGTACCTCCAGGTCACCGTAGAGGATGCCGCGCGGGCGGACGAACTCTTTACGATCTTGATGGGAGATGCCGTTGAACCACGAAGACGGTTCATCGAGGAGAACGCCCTTGATGTTCGAAACATTGATGTTTAACGGAACGACCCATGAATGAAATCCACAACACGCCGCGAGGCCAGCGTCTGCCCATCACTATCGAAGAAGAGCTGAAGAACTCGTACCTGGATTATGCGATGTCCGTGATCATCGGACGCGCGCTGCCTGATGTCCGGGACGGACTCAAACCGGTCCACCGTCGAATCCTCTACGGGATGTGGGAGAGCGGAAGCACCGCGGGCCGTCCTTATAGGAAATCAGCGCGCATCGTCGGTGACGTCATGGGTAAATACCACCCCCATGGCGACTTGGCGATTTACAACACTGCCGTTCGCATGGCTCAGGAATTCTCGATGCGGTACACCCTGGTTGACGGCCAGGGGAACTTCGGTTCGGTCGACGGAGATGCCGCTGCGGCGATGCGCTATACCGAGGTCCGGTTGACCCGGTTGGCGCACCAACTCCTCGGTGACGACATTGACAAAGAGACGGTGGATTGGAGCCCCAATTACGACGGGTCGATGAGCGAGCCGCGGGTGCTGCCGGCCTCCTACCCCAACCTTCTGGTCAATGGTTCTACCGGCATCGCCGTGGGAATGGCGACCAACATCCCGCCCCATAATTTGGGAGAGATCATCGACGGCGCCATGGCCGTTTGCCGGAATCCAGACGTGTCGTTTGACGAACTGCTGTCCTTGATTCCCGGGCCGGATTTTCCGACCGCCGGGTTCATCCACGGGCGGCGAGGCATCGTCGATGCCTATCGGACCGGTCGAGGCAGCCTCAGGATGCGGGCCCGGGTACGAATCGAAGAAGGTGAGGGCAAAAAGCGCCCCGCCATCATCGTTGAAGAGCTGCCTTATCAGGTCAACAAGGCAAGCCTGGTCGAAAAGATCGCCAGCCTGGTGCACACCAAGAAAATCGAGGGCATCGCGGATCTCAGGGATGAGAGTGACCGGGACGGGATCCGGGTCGTCATCGAACTCAAGCGGGACGCCATACCGGAGATCGTGCTCAATCAACTCTACAAACAAACCCAGATGCAGTCCTCCTTCGGGATCATCCTTCTGGGAATCCTCAACAATCAACCCAAGGTCTTTACGCTGAAAGAGCTCCTGGGCCACTTCATCGACCACCGAAAGGAAGTCGTCGTACGGCGCACGCAATTCGACCTGGCCCGCGCAAAGGAACGAGCCCATATCCTCGAGGGACTGGTCATCGCGTTGGACAACCTCGATGCCGTCATCAAGCTCATCAGGGCGGCGGCGGACCCGCCGGAGGCCAAGGCGGGCCTGATGGAAAAGTTTGGTCTGTCCGCACCGCAGGCACAGGCCATTCTCGACATGCGCCTGCAGCGATTGACGGGGCTGGAGCGGGACAAGATTCTCGAGGAATACCGGGAACTCCAGGCAACCATTGCCCACCTCGAGGAAATTCTCCGGTCCGACGCCATGGTCGAGGACATCGTTATCGAGGAGTTGGAAGCGGTCAAGGCTGCTTTCGGGGACGCTCGGAGGACCGAGATCGTCGATGATTATTCCGACATTGAAATGGAGGACTTGATCGTCGAAGAGGACATGGTCATCACGGTCACCCGTGGGGGCTACATCAAGCGGACCGCCCTGACCGAGTACCGGGCTCAGCGGCGAGGTGGACGGGGCAAGTTGGGCATGGCCACCAAGTCCGAGGATGAGGTGTGGAAACTCTTTGTCGCTTCAACCCACGCGACGATGCTCTTTTTCACCAATACCGGCCGTGTTTTTTCCCGGAAAGTCTACGAGTTGCCCCAAGTTGCGCCCAATGCCAAGGGCAGGGCAATGGTCAACCTCCTCAAGCTGGGGGAAAACGAGACGATCGAAACCCTTTTGGCCGTGCGGAACTTTGACGACAAAGAGGATCAGTACCTCTTCTTCGCCACGCGATTGGGTCGGGTCAAACGAACAGCGCTCAGCGAATTCGGAAATATCAGGACCAGTGGGTTGCGAGCGGTCACGGTCAACGAGGGCGACGACCTCTTGACCGTCCACCTGACTGCCGGCAACAGCCACGTGTTCATGGGAACGCATCGCGGGCGGGCCATCCGCTTTCACGAGGATCAGGTTCGGTCGATGGGCCGGACCGCCGCGGGAGTGCGAGGGATTACAATCGGCGCCGACGATTGGGTCGAAGAAGTCGCCTCCTTCGAGGCGGATTCCGAGGCGGACATCCTGGTCGTGACCGACCAGGGGTTCGGCAAGCGAACCCTTCTCTCGGAATTCCGCGTGCAGGGGCGCGGCGGGAAGGGGATTATTCTCATCCGCCTCACAGAGAAGAATGGAATGGTCGCCGGGATCCGGAGTGTGACCGAGGCCGACCAGGTCCTTCTGGTCACCGAAAAGGGCATCGTCATCCGGACCAGGGTTGAGGAAATTCGCCAGGCGGGCCGGGCCACACAGGGGGTCCGGATCATCCGTGTTGGTGAGGGGGACAAGGTCGTTTCGGTCGCCAAAGTTGTTGATGCCGACGAGGACGAACCAGTTGATGACGAATCGAGCCACTCCGAGGCGTGACCACATCATTCACCGTTGATCCCGCACCGATACGGGCCACGGCGCTGCTCCACCAGGAGGGCATTCTGGCGGTCGTGGCCGCGGTCGGATTGTTCTTCAGGGGCCAGGGGCCGATGACTGCGCTCCTGCCCCGGACGTCGTGGATTGAGTCGCTCGGCGCCGGCGTCATTACCGGAGGAGCCGCACTGGTCCTTATGGGGATCCTGCTCCTGGTCCCGGTGGTCAGAGATCTTGAGCGATGGCAGGCCGGCATGGTCCAGAACTGGACCATGCTTGATGCGGTCGCGGTCGCGGTCTTTTCCGGTCTGGCTGAAGAGGCGTTGATCAGAGCCCTGCTTCAGCCGTGGATTGGGTTGGTGGCCGCAGCGGTTCTCTTCGCCCTTTTGCACATCGTTCCGGATCGTCGTCTCTGGGCGTGGCCGGTGATTGCGCTGGTTCTTGGGTTGATGTTTGGTCTCATCTTCGAACGGTGGGGGTATCCGGCGGCGGCGTTGGCTCATATCGTTGTCAACATGGTGTCCCTCCTCCGGCTGCGCCGAAAAGTCAGTGTGACATCCACAGCGGGGAGTGACTCGGGATCGGCCGACGGCTGATCGGATCGAACCCAATAGGACGCCTTGGGTGTACAATGCTGCGGTTCGGAGGGTGTGATGCAAGACCACGACGAAAAGTTCCGAGTGAAGGTCGGTTTGGCCGAAATGCTCAAGGGTGGCGTGATTATGGATGTCACCACGGCGGACCAGGCCAAGATTGCCGAGGATGCGGGCGCTGCTGCCGTCATGGCGTTGGAGCGGGTGCCGGCCGATATCCGGGTTCAGGGCGGAGTCGCTCGAATGGCCGCCCTGGAGAAGATCCAGGGAATCCAGGAAACCGTTCAGATTCCTGTGATGGCAAAGTGCCGGATCGGTCACATTGCCGAGGCACGCATGCTCCAGGCTCTCGAGGTCGACTTCGTCGACGAGAGCGAAGTTTTGACGCCGGCGGACGATGAGAACCACGTTAACAAACATCTGTTCGACGTGCCCTTTGTCTGTGGCTGCAGGAACCTGGGCGAGGCCCTTCGCCGAATCGGTGAAGGCGCCGCGATGATTCGAACCAAGGGTGAAGCCGGTTCCGGCGACATCGTCGAAGGTGTTCGGCACATGAGGGCCGTACAGCGGGGCATCCGCACGCTTGGAATTCTGGACCAGCACGAATTGATGGCCCACGCCAAAGAGCTCCAGGCCCCCTATGAGTGGGTCTGTTGGGTTGCGGAACACGGCCGACTTCCCGTTCCAAACTTTGCCGCCGGAGGCATCGCGACGCCTGCGGATGCGGCGCTGGTCATGGAGTTGGGAGCCGAGTCGGTCTTCGTTGGATCCGGCATTTTCAAGGCGACCGACCCCGAGCAGCGGGCGAAGGCGATCGTTCAGGCCGTCACCCATTGGCGAGAACCCGCCAAACTCTTGGAAATCTCACGGGGGTTGGGTGAGGCGATGTCGGGTATTGACTCAGGAAAACTAACGACAGAGGAGATGCTCTCCCGACGTGGTTGGTAACGGTCTCATCGGGGTTCTGGCCCTTCAGGGTGCGTTTGAAGCGCATCGAGGGGTCTTTCGGCGGCTCGGAGTCACCAGCGTCCTCGTACGAACGGCAGAAGAGTTGGAGGCGGTCGACGCCTTGGTGCTTCCCGGGGGCGAAAGTTCCGCGATGCTGCGCCTGATGGAACCGCAAGGACTTTTCGTTTTGATCGGAAAGAGAATCGGCTCTGGGCTCCCGGTGTTGGCGACCTGTGCCGGGGTGATTCTCCTCGCATCCGAGGTCACCCCCCAGCAGAAGAGTCTCGGTGTATTGGACGTCGATGTCGAAAGAAACGCGTACGGTCGTCAGGTCTTTTCATCGATCGAGTCCTTGCGCTTCAATCCTCAACTCGAGGGAAATTCCTCCCATGAGGGTGTTTTCATCAGGGCGCCCCGGATCACGAGGGTGGGCGACGGGGTCGAGACCATGGCTTGGCGGGGTGATGATCCGGTTCTCATTCGGTCCCCGGGAATCTTGGCGGCCACATTCCATCCGGAACTGGGAAGCGGCACACTG
>JAUWTC010000414.1 GCA_030609785.1 Holophagae bacterium | reverse complement strand
CGGAGGGGCGGTCCCCTTCCTGGTTTGAAAATCGCTGCCCCTCCGGAAAACGCACCGAGCGGGGTGCGCTTGCGCGCCCCGAAGGCCGGAGTTGGGATGAAGGTGCCGGGACAGTCGGCAACGACAGTGAACAGCGGCAGATTTCAGGGACAGAAGACAGCGACCGGGACAGAAAACAGGCTCAGGGACCGGGACAGGATCAGATGGCAGGTTCAGCGGCAAGATTGATCGCGGCACCGTGCTCGAGGTTCGGTGGCGATGGACCCGCCTTTCGAGACAAATTCCACGCTTACAAAAACCTCCGACCGCCTGAGCCGTAATTCAGTCGATGAATCGGAGATTCCGGCTCCTGTTATTGGCCATCATCCTGGCCCTGGGCCTCACCCCGGCCTCCGCTTCCGAAAACCCTCCAAATACACCGCGCCAAATGGCCGAGGGCTTCAACCGCGCCTACACAAACGCCAACTTCGTCGAAGCCATCCGATGGGGGTTGAAAATCGAGGAGAGTCAGCCAGGACAAGCACGACACCAGTACAATCTGGCCTGCGTCTACGCCTTGGCGGGGAATGAACAGACCGCGATTGCCTGGCTTCACCGATCCGTAGAAAACGGTTTCCGACGAGTCACCACGATTGAAAACGATTCCGACCTCAAGATCCTGAGGGAACACCCTCAGTGGGCGGAAATTCTGGCGGCCGTGCGAACCAATGCCCAGTCCTATAGGCAGGCCGTCCGACAGGCGTTCTCAAGGGAGCCGCCTGAGATCGTTCTGCCACCCGACCATGACCCCGAATTCGCTGCACCTCTGATTGTTGCGATGCACGGCTATGGAGGCAGACCCGGGGGTTATCCGGCACTCTGGCGTCCTGCTGCTGGGAAGATTGGTGCCATCTTGGCGACACCGCGCGGCCTGCAGCCCCGCGGCGAGGGTTTCTTCTGGGGTGATCTCGAAGAAGCGGATACTGTCATTCAACTGACGATCGAATACGTCAAACAATCACACCTGATCGACGACAGTCGCATCATCCTGACCGGTTTCTCCCAGGGGGGCTTCATGGCAATGGCCGTCGGAGCCCGTCATCCTGACGTCTTTGCCGGCATCATCCCAATGGCCGGGGGCTACAACCCCGCCATCGACACCCCGGACCCCGCCCCACCTGGAGCACCCCGATTTTTCTTCATGGTCGGAGGCCAGGACAACGCAAGAACCCAGTGCAGCGACGCTGCCGAAGCTTTCGAAGCTGCCGGTTATGCCGTCAAACTTCGAATCTACCCCGGCGTCGGCCACAGCTTTGCCCTGTGGACCAATCGCGAACTTGGGAAAGCTTTGAAGTTCGTTCTGGAGAATTGACAGGCCAACCGGGCACGGACTTGGTCGCGCAAGCTGAAGCATGCGCCTACAAATTGAAACGATTGAAGGCCGCCTGTAGTCGGGTCCTTCAGGGCCCGTTCTCGAGCTCCCAGGCTCCTAGGCTCCCAGCGCAATCTTCCGCTTCTCGGGATCGGGCTGTTGCCTGAAAAGGATCGCCATTTTCCCAATCGTACCGGCACACTCGCACCGTGCTCCGCGTTCGATTTGAGCGACCATCTCCGGCCGCTCATCTCTCTCGGCCATGATCTGGACCTTGATCAGCTCGTGGGCCTCGAGTGCCCGGTCGATAGCATCGAGGACCGTAGCCGACACACCTTCCTTGCCGACCTGGACCAGTGGCTTCAAATCATGAGCCAACCCGCGCAGGTATTTTCTTTGGGATCCTTTGAGCATGGCACTCTCCTCTTCAGCAGCCATCAGACTGGACCGCACGGGTCAGGGTAACACTTTTGCATACGGCTCTCAGCTAAGCCTCTTGCAAAAAACCCCCTCCAGCTGGAGGGGGTCGCTGATAGCTGAGAGCTAGGAACCGACGCCTGGCCGAAGGCCAGCCGAGCCGACAGGCTCGGGCCCGCGAAGCGGGCGGCGTGGGCAAAGAGCTATTTACTGAAAGCTCCTAGAATCTCCCGACAAACTCGATGCCGACGATTCTCGGCTCGTTCATCATGCCGGTCAAATTGTTGAAGTCGATGCCGTTACGAACGATCTCCTCGTCGAGGATGTTACGACCGAACAGGGCCACCTCGTACTTGGCCTGGTTCCAGGCGTAGCCCAGACGCAAACCAAACTCGAGCGAGTCGCTCTGGAACTCTTCCGACTCATAGAGGAAGAAGTTCTTCTCCGAGTAATAGGCCCAGTCCAGCACGCCGAAGAAGCCCTTCTCCACCGGGTCCGACCGGAAGTTGATGATGCCGTTGAAGATAAACTCGGGAGCGTGCGGCAACGGGTTTCCGTCGATCAAGGCCAGCCCGTTTTCGTCCAGCGGGTCGGTCACCGTGCAGCCACCACCGCAGGGCGCGACCGTCAGGTTCTTGTCCACAATCTTGGTCGGGTTGTAGCTCATGCCGAAGGTCATAAACCATTTGGCCGTGGGAATGTACTCGATGTCGGCTTCCAGACCATAACCTTCGGTCTTGTCGGCGTTCAGCAGCGTTGCCGTGTTGTACTGGCCGCCGACCGCGGTCAACTGCTGTCCGTCAACCTCGAAGATGTAGGCGGACAAATTGAGGCGCAACTTGTTGTCGGCCAGAATCGACTTGACGCCGATTTCGGTTGAGAGAATCTCTTCGGTATCAGCCGTCGTCACGCAGTTGGTCGCCGGGTTGGTGCCGCCCTCGAAGTCGGCGCAGAACATGATCCGGCCCTGAATCGACGGGGCGCGGAAACTGGTGGCGACACGGCCGTACCAGTTGACGTTCGGGCTGGCCTTGTAGGTCGCACTGAGGTCCCAGCTGGTGTAGTCCTCGTCGGTCTGCTCGGTGATCGGCGCCACCAGGGGCGGCTGGAATATGGGCTGCGGCCTGTCGACCCAGAAATCCTTCTCATCGTGTGAAAAGCGCAAGCCGGCAACAACGTTCCACAGCTCGTTTATCCTATAGTCCAATGATCCAAACAGGGCGTAGGCGGTCGTCTCCTGCCACTGGTTGGAAAAGCCGTT
>JAUWTC010000121.1 GCA_030609785.1 Holophagae bacterium | reverse complement strand
TTCCGGTTCGTGCATCTTCGACCAATCGAACGGCCTGTGCGTCGGGACCCTGTCAGGCGGGGACGCCGCCTGCGGCAACGACCTGGACGACTGGTACGGTCAAATCCACGAGAGCTGGACAGGGAACGGCACGCCGGATTCCCGGCTGTCGGACCACCTGGATCCCCTGGGCCTCGGGGTCACCACACTCCAGGGGCAGGACCCCTCGAGCGCCGGATCGACCCAGTGGCTGATTCCGGCGGCAGCATCGGCGCCGGGCTTCGGCGCCTCGAACTGGAAAACCCAGATCACCGTTGCCAACCCATCATCGACGACCGCAAGCGCTACTCTCTACTTCGTCGCCAAGGATTCCGCCTGGCCCGGTGTGATGCTGCCGGGGACACACTCGATCCCAGCCGGGGGCTCTCTCTATATCGACGACCCCCTGGCTGACTCCAGCCCAACCTCCGGCCTGATGTATGTCAGCGTGGACTCCGGTGAGGCCGTTGTCTCGACGCGCACCTACAACCTGGGTGACGGAGGTGCGACCTTCGGTCAGGGCATCCCCGGAATCCCGTTGGACACCACTCAAAGCTCATCCTCGGTCATCCTCCCGCTCATTCACTCCGAACCGGATGTCTTCCACACCAATGTCGGCATCGTCCAGACATCGGCGGGAAGTCTTCTGGTCCTGGTGACCATCCACGCATCTTCGGGAGCGGTCGTGGCGAGCAAGGGCTATTGGCAGACTGCGGCCTTCAACCAGATCAACGATGTCTTCTCCAACATGGGCGTCGGTGGTCAGACTGTCGAGGGCGGCTGGATCGAGGTTGTATTGGTTGGTGGCTCTCCGTCGTACTGGACGGCCTACGCCTCGGTCGTCGACGACCGGACCGGTGATCCGACTTACATCGGACCGGTGGTTCGTTAGGAGCTGTCAGCTTTCAACGGGGCCGGCTGAAAGCTTAGCTGCCTGCAATATTCAGAGCGTCACAATGCGGGGCGGCACCCGCACTACATCCTTCGGATGCGGAACCTGCCGGTTCCACTGGCCTCCGGCCAGCGTGCCGGTTCCTACCCCGCGCTCCAGAACGCTGGCCCAGTGGGGCACATGCCTTCTCTTTTTGTGCCTCTTTGTGCCTTTTTGTGGCTGCTCTTCTTGTGGCTTTTTGCAAACGGCGAAGTCAATAGCTCCGCTATCGGCTCTCCACCCCGACGGCTCGAAGCCGTTCGATCAGAGCGGCCCCTCCGTAGGGCTTCTGGATGAATCCCGAGACAGCATCGTCACCGATGTGCGCGACAACCTCGTCCTCGTCATACCCCGAAGAGAGGATCACCGGAACGTCCGATCGGATCTTGCGGATCTCGACCAGGGTTTTCCCGCCCCCCCATCCCCGGCATCGTATAGTCGAGAATGATGCAATCGATCGCAGCCGGCTGTCCCCGAACGATTTCGAGGCCTGATGGGCCGTCTTTGGCGGTCACAACGGTGAACCCCGCCTGCTCGAGGTAGGCCCGGGAAACATCGAGCACGGTCTCTTCGTCATCGATGACCAACACCAAGCGTTTCTTCTGTCCCGGCAATGGGCCGGACGCGTCGCCTGCCGCCAACTCGACCCGAGGCAGAACGACAGTAAAAGTACTGCCTCGCCGACCTTCCGACCGGACGTCGATACCCCCCCGGTGGCCCCGAACAATCCCGAGGGCCGCAGCCAACCCCAGACCACGACCTGTGAACTTGGTCGTGTAGAACGGATCGAAAATTCGCCCCAAGGTCTCGGGCTCGATGCCACACCCGGTGTCCGACACTTCAAGGACGACCAGCCGTCCGGGCTTAAGTTCATTTGGCACATACATCTGATCGAGATCATCCTGATCGAAATCCCGCTCAGAGACAGAAATCCGGATCACACCGGACCTTTCCCGAATGGCGTCGGACGCATTGGCCACAAGGTTGAGCAGAACCTGTCGCATTTGGGCAACGTCGATACACACTTTCGAAACACCCTGAGAGGGCTCGGCCTGCAAAACAACACTGCCCGACACCGTCGCTTTCAACAGGTGTAAGGAGTCCTCCACCAACGAACCCAGATCAACTCGTTCGACCTTGAACCGGCCCCTTCCGGAGTAGGCCAGCATCTGACCGGCCAGATCGGCCGCCCTCCGCGCCGCAACGATGATGTCCTCAACCTGATTCCGGCCGGCGGCATCGGGCGCCATGACCGACAACGCCAGATCGGCATTACCGAGCACCCCCATCAGCAAGTTGTTGAAATCGTGAGCGACACCACCGGCGAGAATGCCGAGGCTCTCCATCTTCCGGAGTTGGTGCTCCCGTTCCTCCCGGTCGAGGGACGCCGACACCGGCTGTTGGTCGCCCCTTCGCTCCTTGGGGACCTCCGGGGCTCCACCACCTGCCTTTTCAGTCTCACTCACGGTCCTCATCCCTTCGCGACTCAATCCATTGTCTGCGCCCTATTGAATTCACGGAATCCAGCCTACCACGGGTGGCGCCTCTTGATTCTCGTCCATCGCTGGGTAATAATTCGTAACACTGGAGGACGTATGGACGGCAAAGCTCACATCATCACCTTCAAGGCCGATGACACACTGGTCGGAGCGATGGAGGGCATCACCAACCGGTCGGAGTTCATCCGTGCGGCGATATTGTCAGCGCTTGACGGCGCATGCCCGCTGTGCCGCGGCACCGGTGTCCTCAGCGAAAGGCAACGTCGCCATTGGACGGAGTTCAGCGAGACACACGAAATAGAACGCTGTGGAGAATGCAACGTCAATCATCTGGTGTGTCTGGCCGACCCCGACACGGCGGAGGTCCTGTGACCCGGTTCATCATCGGTGTCATCCTCACGGTCACCGCCCTTGTCGGCACTGTCTCTGATGGAATGGCCGGCGAACCGATTTCAGCCGTCGTCTCGATTCTGCCCCAACAGGAAATCGTTCAACGCCTCGGTGGCTCAGAAGTGGTGGTGACCGTACTGATTCCGCCGGGGAGGTCCCCGGCAACATTCGAGCCCAGCCCGCGCCTGATGGCCTCCGTCTCGGACGCCGATCTGCTGCTGCCCCTGGGACTCCCTTTCGAGCGCACCGTTATCGCCCGAATCCACGACCTCGAACCGGGATTGACGGTCTGCCAAGGGTCACCGACCGTCACGGTGCAGACCGGCACGTCGACGGCCGAAGCGATCCACCACGATCACCAGGACCGCCGGAGACACCATCACACCCAGGGCCCGGACCCGCACTTCTGGCTGGATCCCCATTTGACGATCGAGTATGCCCAACAGGTGTGCCGCTGCCTCTGCCAGGCTCGGCCACAGGTCTGCGAGACCTTCACGGAGAACCTGGCGACGTACACCGAAGCACTGGAGGCGGCCGATCGCCGAATTGCCGCTCAGATGGCCCCGTACGCCGGGCGAAGCCTCGTCGTCTTCCACCCGGCCTTCGGTCATTTCGCCCGAAGGTACGGACTCCGGCAGGTCGCGATCGAGTACGAGGGCAAAAATCCGACCGGCCGTCACCTCAGCCGTCTCATTGACAGTGCGAAGGCTCAGGGTGACCGGGTGATCTTCGTACAACCGCAGTTCGCAGGCACCAGCGCTGAAGCGGTCGCGGCAGCCGTCGATGCCGATCTGGTCGAGTTGGACCCTTTGGCTCCCGATCTCCTGGCGAATCTCGAAAGGATCGCCGCACGGATAGCCGGAGCCTTCGAGGCACATGGAGGCACACCACGATGACACCGAACACCCCCGTCATCGACGTCCGGGACGTGTCATTCGCCTTCGGCTATGTCGAGCCGGTCCTCAGAGACGTCAGTTTCACGGTGGAACGCGGTGATTTTGCAAGCATCATCGGTCCCAACGGCGGCGGCAAGACAACGCTTGTCAAGCTGATCCTCGGCCTTCTCCGTCCACAATCGGGAACGATCAAGGTCTTCGGCCAATCGCCCGAACAGGCTCGGCCGAAAATCGGGGCCATGCCCCAGCATGCGGTCACTGACCCCCACTTCCCCATTCGGGTGATCGATGTCGTACTGATGGGGTGTCTGAGGCCCGGACGAAACTTGGGTCCCTTTTCGGCAACCGATCGCGCCGCAGCGTCGGAGGCCATCGCTCGGGTCGGTCTCGAGGGCCTGGAGCGCAACGCCTATTCGGAACTGTCTGGTGGCCAGCGACAGCGTGTCCTGTTGGCCCGGGCCATTGCACCCAAGCCTGAACTCCTCCTCCTCGACGAGCCCGAGGCCGGACTGGACCGCAAGGTCGAACAGGATTTCTTTGACCTTCTGGAGGAACTCAACCGAGAGAGCACCGTCGTCCTGGTATCCCACGATCTCGGATTCGTCGCCTCCTTCGTCCGCACGGTCATCTGCGTCCACGGCACGGTCGACGTCCATCCAACCTCGCACCTGGACGGCTCGGTGATCAACACGCTGTATGGCGGAGATGTGCACGTTGTGCACCACGATCGGCACCTCTGATGCAGTTCTTCGAAGCAGTCCTGCACTTCGAGTTCCTCCAACACGCCCTTTTGGCCGGGCTGCTGGGGAGCCTGGCCGCCGGAGTGGTCGGCACCTGGGTCGTCGTCCGACGGACATCCTCGATCGCCGGAGCCATCGCCCACTGCGTGCTGGCCGGTCTGGGCCTGGCCCGGTGGCTCCAGGAGGTTCACGGCGTCAGCTGGGCCGACCCGATGCTGGGCGCCACCGCAGCCGCCCTGGTGGCAGCCGCTCTGATCGCCCAGGCTTCTCACAACCAGAGTGAACGGGAGGACACGGTCATCGCCGCCATCTGGGCCGTCGGCATGGCGATCGGCCTCCTGTTCATCGCCTCGACCCCGGGCTACACCGAAGACCTGATGAGTTATCTCTTCGGCAATATACTGCTGGTGAGAACCACAGACCTTTGGCTGATGGGCCTGCTGGACATTGCCGTCATCACCGTGGCCGTCGCCCTGCACGGGGAGATCCAGGCCCTTTGCTTCGACGAGGCCTTCGCCAGGATGCGGGGCTTGCCCGTTGGGCGCTTATCGCTCCTGCTTCACACCATCACTGCGCTGACGGTCGTCCTCCTGGTCAGCATTGTCGGAATCGTACTGGTCATCGCCCTGCTGACACTTCCCGCAGCGGTCGCCGGCCGTTTTGCCAACACCCTGGGTCGAACCATGGTCCTGGCAGTCATCCTCAGCGTCTCCTTCACCACGGTGGGCCTCGGCATGAGCTACACCTACGACCTCCCCGCCGGTGCGACCACCATCGTTCTGGCCGGCATTGTGTATCTGGGAGTGCGCCTAGTGTGGCGGCGCAGCAGGCAATGAGCCGAAGGGTTCGGCGAAAACAAAAACGCATATGAACCACGAAGACACGAAGACCACAAAGAAGGTGTTATAAATAAAGACCTTCGTGCTCTTTGTGTCTTTGTGGTTCAATTCTCTTATGGCGCCTATAATCAACCCCCGGAGGTTCTCGTGGACCGAGTGACCAATTTTCTTTTCGAAGTGGGCATGCTCAAGCGCACACCGCGCAGCGGGTGGAATTTTCTCCCGGGCGCCGAGGGTGAGAGTGTCGCCGACCATGTCTTTCGCATGGCCGTCATCGCCTGGACCCTGGCCCGCTTGGAGCCGGAGATCAACGCGGACCGGGTGATCGAACTGGCCCTGTTTCACGATCTTCCGGAAGCCCGAACCGGCGACCTCAACTACGTCCATCAGAAGTACACCGAGGTCGATGAAGCGATGGCAGCACGACATCAGACAGAGGGTCTCCCCTTCGGCGCCGAACTGGAAGACCTGATCTCCGAGTATCGGGAGGGCGTCACCCGTGAATCAGTGGTCGCCCACGATGCCGATCAGCTGGAGATGCTGCTTTCGCTCAAGGAACGCCTCGACGGAGGCGCCGCCGCCGCCGAGGAGTGGGTCCCCTTCGTGCTGAAACGCCTCAAGACGGATACCGCCAAAGAACTGGCGGAAAGCATTCTCCAGTCCCACGCTCATAACTGGTGGTTTGACCAGGACTCCGACTGGTGGGTTCGGGGGGGGAAGAGCTAATGGGACAAGGCGCAGGGTTCAGGGTTCAGGACCATCCGGCACCTTTTCCTTCGACGTTGAGCGGTGATGTTGGTTCCGGCATTTTCACCGCCGCGCGCTTGACCGCGCCTGTTCCCTGATCCCTTTCCCCTGATCCCTGTCCCCTGGGACCTTCGACCTTATCTATTGACCGTTCTTCCACGATAAGTCATTCTCGGAGTGTCCCTGGAGGCAAATCATGTACCAAAGAGTCTGGATATTCGCCGTGTTCGCAGCGATCGTTGCCGGATGTGCGACCAAGCCCGCCGAACTGCCGGTTCGGACTCAGTACACCAAGGACATAGATTTCAGCGTGCTGAAGACCTTCCGTCCGGCTGTGGCAGTCGCGCCTGAAGCCTCCTTGTATCCAAAGTACCAGGCGATGGCTCGAGAGGTCGTCCAAGAAGAACTGGTTGCACGGTCCTACACGAGACTGGAAGACGGGACACCCGATTTCAGAGTCAGGACCCATCTTCGATTCAGGAACTATGAAAGCCGCAAACTGTGGACCGACAAGACGACGGGCAGCCCCACAGCAGCCAAAGACGATATCCGGGAAGCGACCTTGGTCGTCGAGATGTTGAGTTCCGTTGACGAATCGGTTATTTGGTCGGGAACGGTGTCTGGATTCAACCTCGATCCCGTCAAATCGCGTTCCAGCATCAAGGCCGCCGCCTGGCGCCTCTTCGTCGAGTTCCCCCCACTCTGGTGAGGGGGCTATTAGCTTAGCCACCTGCAAAATTCAGGAAACGACACCGATGCGGCCAGGACAAGAAGAAAAATGAACCGCAAAGACGCAAAGACCGCAAAGGGAACGCAAAGAAGGTATTGAAATTAAAACCCTTAGCGCTCTTTGCGTCTTGGCGGTGAAAAATTAGACCATGGGTTCATCGGTGCCAGTCCGCCATCCTGGGTAGTTTTGCATGTGCCTAGGCTGATAGCTTCTGTAAACTACTCTAGTGAAACTGACACCGATGCTCCGCCAGTATCTCGACCTCAAGGAGCAGGCCGGCCAGGCCCTGCTGCTTTACCGGATGGGTGATTTCTACGAGTTGTTCTTCGAGGACGCCCAGACCGCCGCTCCAATTCTCGGCATCACCCTGACCCGGCGACGCCATAACGATAAGGTCGAGGCGCCGATGTGCGGCGTGCCTCACCACGCTTTCGACGGCTACCTGGGCAAACTGTTGACCGCCGGCCACCGTGTTGCGGTGGCTGAACAGGTTGAGGACCCTGCCACGGCCAAGGGACTGGTCCGGAGAGAGATCGTCCGTACCCACACTCCGGGCACGGTATCCGACACCGAACTCCTCAAGGGCAACGAACACTGTTTTCTGGCGG
>JAUWTC010000278.1 GCA_030609785.1 Holophagae bacterium | reverse complement strand
CCAGCGGTCCTTTTGCCTTTCTTCTTTGTGCTTTTTTGTGCCTTTTTGTGGCTCTTCCGTGGTTTTTGCAAGCGGCTCCTAAATTCAATATTTTCTTTGCGTTCCCTTTGCGGCCTTCGCGTCTTTGCGGTTCAATTGTGTTCTTCCCTGATCCCTCATCCCTGATCCCTGATCCCTGATCCCTAATCCCTGCCCTCCTCAAGAGCAATAGCAACCGCTGGTATGATGAGCCTGATGCAATTCGACCGAGGATCCTGCTTGTGAGTCCTGCGCCCCACCCCTGGCGCCTGCAATTCCAGGATCTCCGGGAACGACGACCCGATCTGGCGGAAAAGGTCTGCAGGAAACTACTGGTCGACATGCAACGACAGGGCCTGGTGGATTTCGACAGTCTCGACGACGAAGTGACCGAGGTACTCCACCTCAGCGGAGAACGCCGCAGTTCCGACCCCAACAGGCCCAAGCCGAAAATGTCACGCGAAGCTCGAATGGCACTGTATGAACTGGCCATCAAATATGCCGAGCGCTACCTCGAACCCCAGGAGATCCTCGCCGCCATCCTCCTGACCGAAAAGCGCCAGCTGGCCTTCGAGGTCTCACGACTGGCCGAAGACGTGGAAACCCCCATCATCGAATTGAAGCAGAAGATCCGCGAATTCCTCGAGTTTGCGCCGGGTGAAGCGGCTGCACCCCATGCGGCGGTCATCGGAACCCGAGCGGCCCTGGTCCGCCGCCTCCTGACCGACCAACTGCCCTTCATCGCCGTCGCCAAGAAATACATCCGTGTCCGGGACTTCAACTATCTTCTCGATCATCTGGTCCCCACCGAAGGCAACCAGGGGCGGATCGGCGGCAAGGCGGCCGGATTGCTGCTCGCTCGTTCGATCCTCGAACATGCGAAACGACAGGGTCGGTTTGACACTGAGTTCAAGATCCCAGAGTCGTATTTCGTGCCGTCCAACGGAATCCTGGAGTTCATCGAGTACAACCGCCTCGAAGAAGTGATCAACGTCAAATACCAGGAAATCGACGAGGTCCGGGAGGAATTCCCCCTGGTCGAGCGGCTTTTCAAGAGCGGCGCCTTCCCCCCGATCCTCCACAAGGGCCTCGAGGAGATGCTGTGGACAATTGGTGAAAAGCCCCTGGTCGTCCGGTCGTCGTCGCTGCTCGAAGACCGCATCGGCCACGCCTTTTCCGGCAAGTACAAGAGCCTCTTCATTCCCAATCGTGGGCCGATCGAACGCCGCTTGGCCGAACTCGAGGACGCGATCTCGGAGGTCTACGCCTCGATCTTCCACCCGGATCCGATCGAGTACCGGAAAGAACGGGGCCTGCTGGATTTCCAGGAACAGATGGGCATCCTCGTCCAGGTCGTCGTCGGCAAGGAGATGGAGGGGCTCTTGATGCCGGCCTTCGCCGGCGTAGCCTTCTCCCGTTGCGAAATGCGCTGGTCTCCCAGGATCAACCGGACCGACGGCATGGCACGGCTGGTGCTGGGTCTCGGCACCAGAGCGGTCGACCGCACTGGGGACGATTGGCCTGTGATGGTCGCCCTCGACCAACCACACCTTCGGGTTCTGCAACAACCCGAAGAGGTTTACCAGTATTCGCAGCACGAAGTCGATGTCGTCGACCTGAAACATGGTCAATTCGAATCGGTCGAGCTTGAGTCCCTCCTCAAACGACTGGGCCGACGAATCCCGATGGCCAACAAGATGTTTTCGATCTACCGACACCGTCAGTTGGTTCCCATCCTCGGATTGATGATGCAGACCGATGACCAACTGGTCGTCACCTTCAACGGATTGCTCAATTCCAGCTTTCCAAGGCAGCTCAAACAAATCCTCGATCTCCTGGAAGAAGGACTGGAAGAACCCGTCGATGTCGAGTTCGCTCACGACGGCGAGCATCTGCACGTCCTCCAGTGCCGGGCGCTGAGCCTTGCCTCGTCGGCCAACCACATTCCAATTCCACAGGATATTCCCGATGCCGACAAGGTCTTCAGCGCCACTCGATTTGTTCAGATGGCCCAGGCCCGCAACCTTGAGTGGTCCGTGGTCATTGATCCTCGGGACTACGAAAAACTGCCCTCGAGAGAGGCAATGCTCCGGGTGGCCAAGGCCGTCGGCGCCATCAACCGCAACCTCCCACCAAAGAGCTTCATCCTGATCGGCCCCGGACGCTGGGGCAGCCGAGGCGACATTCGCCTCGGGGTACCGGTGACCTACGCCGACATTTGTCACACCACGATGCTGCTGGAAGTCGCCCGGAAAAAGGGCTCCTACGTGCCGGATGTCAGTTTCGGCACGCATTTTTTCCAAGACCTGGTCGAGGCCGAAATCACCTACCTGCCGCTCTATCCGGACGAAGAGGGCGCTATCTGGAACGAGGAGTTCCTCAACAACTCGCCGAACGCCCTCAAAGAAATCGTACCCAAATATGCCGACCTCGAGGAGGTCGTCAAGGTCGTTGACGTCCGCAAGGTCAGCGACGGTCGGTACCTCCACGTCATCATGGACGGCGAAGCGGAGAGGGCCCTGGCGTTTCTGGCGCCAGAACACATTTAGACCCGGTGTCTGGTGCGGGCAATGCATGGCGACCATCTGTGGTTCTTTGAGGCCTGGTTCAGTGGGAGGTGCGTTCACATACCCGCCTGGATGCACCGGTCGAGGCGCTTCCCCGCGCTCCAAGCCGCCGCCCCCCCATGAACTCCCCGTTCAGTCCTCGAGATCCCTCCGAGACCACCCAAATGTGCAGAAAGCGTTTCAAAAATGGGACACAACCACATTACTAATTCCAAAATCTACAAATGAAATTTCCTTCTGATGATATGATGTTGTATCGCTTTCTGGTGCTGACAAAGGGGGTCGGACATGAGTTTCCGTGGAGACCATGAGTCGCGCAGTGGTAACGGAGGACCGGACATCGGTTCGCTCGCGGTCCGCTGTACCATTTTCCTCGCGCTTGCTTGGTGCTGGACCCTGGTGATTCCCCAGGCCTACGGCTCGAGCAGCACGAATCAGATCGCCCTGGCGGACAACGCCGACGTGATCCAACAACACCTCAAAGAGGGCCGGACCCCGCACGTTCTCATCGACTTCGAGAGCGACCCAACCGGCGCGGTACCAAACGGGTTTTCGAGCGACGATTCTTCGATCACCCATTTCTCGGACTCGGACGGCGCCGACCTCCAACTCGGGGACTTCACTCCGCAGTCTGATGGAATAGGCCTGGTCGTGGGCTCCGACGACGCGAGTGAGCTGGTCATCGACTTCGACGTACCGATCGCGATGATCTCCCTCTGGTTCGGCAATGATGATCCTGATTGGTCGAATCCGGGGGACGAGGCCGTGCTCAAGGCCTTCAGCGGCGGCGCGATGGTCGCCGAAGTGCGCGTAGTGATGAACCGCAACGACATCATGGATCAGTCGATCAGCTTCAGTGGCCAGTGCTTCGACCAGGCCACCTTCCTGTTCGACGTGACGACCGGCACGGGTCTGATCGAGATCGTCGACAACATCGAGATCGTGCCCTGCGAAGCGCTGATCGACTTCGAGAGCGATCCGACCGGTTCCGTGCCAAACGGATGGACGAGCGACGACTCTTCGATCACGTCCTTCTCGGACTCGGTCGGAGCCGAGCTTAACCTCTATGACGCTGGTGTTGAGAGTGATGGGATCGGCATGGGCGTGTTCTCCGACGATGCGAGCGAGCTGATCATGGACTTTAACGAGCCGATAGGTTTGATCAGGCTCTGGTTCGGCAACGATGACCCTGATTGGACGAACCCGGGTGACGAGGCGGTGCTGTCGGTCTTCGACGGCGGCACTCCGGTGGGGACAGTCCGGGTGGAAATGAACCGCAACGATGTCATGGACCAGTCGATCGCATTTGGCAACGTCTGCTTCGACCAGGCCACATTCCTGTTCGACGTCACGACCGGCACGGGTCTGATCGAGGTCGTTGACAACATCCGCATCGTGCCGTGCAGCGTGTTGTTGTGGTATGACGGTTTCGAGTCGGGCGACACCACGCAGTGGAGCAATACTGTAGGGTACATGCCTCCCAACTAGGACGTCGATGACCACTGCATCGGAGGCACGAACTACTGCTGGCAGTAGGATTGGGCCCGCTTAACGGGTTGCGTGGGCTGGCGGCCCTTCAGCGTCACTTTTTCTGCGGGGACAAGTACGTTTTTAGGCTCAGGAACTTCAGCCCCCGCAGCAATCAATGCGGCGGCACCCTTTCCACCCCCACCGGAAACCTCCCATCTTGATCTTGAAGCGTCAATGCAATCTCCAATCTTTGGCTCAGGACAGCGCACGTCTCTGCTTGTGAGTGCCGGGTACCTTCCGGTTTACGACGAAGTGCGCATTCGGCATCACACGTGTATCTTGATCATCGCCGGCGCCGGCTTCGTCATTTTCTTGTCGGCGACCTTTACACAGCACCTGGCGTTCAGAACCTCAACTCATGATTTCTGGCTCTTCAAGGAGATTTTGGAAAATGCGTTCGCGGGAGAGTTCCTCAATTCGACGGTTCTCGGCAGATCGTTTTTGAGCGAACATTTTTCCCCCATTCTCTTTGTGCTCGCACCCTTCGCCCAAGTCTTCAAGACCCCATATTTTCTTCTTGCCGTTCATGCTCTGGCCTTGTGGTCCGCGGTGTTCCTTCTTCCTCCGATCGGACGAAGGATGAAACTGGACACTGCGGTCACGAATCTCTTCTGTATCGTCTACCTCT